>JAYSVL010000071.1:0-2653 GCA_043718595.1 Gemmatimonadaceae bacterium | reverse complement strand
ACGAGCTGCTGCATCCAGCAGGCGATCGTAGCTGGGTGATGGCAACGAGATCACACCGGGCTTGTCGCCAAAGCCGGGACGCGTGTAGTCACCTTCGGGCACGTACTGTACCGTGGGTGCAACAAGTGCGTTGCCCAGTTTGTTGGCGATAACTCCAGCAGCAAACGTCACGATGTAATTGTGCTTGCCGAGCACCATGTGCGGCCCGTTCTGCTCAGTGCCGCCCGTTGGGATGATGACGGTGCGTTTGCCACTGGCAATCGCGTCACGTGTTTCCGTCCACGTCATGGCTTCGAGATACGGCGCGGCCAGCAGGTTCGGGCGTTCCTGCGCGAATGCCGACGGCGCCATGCCAGAAGACGCAATCGCGGCGAGCACGAATGCTGTACACAAGAACGCGGATCGCGAACGCCAAGGCATCGCAACCATCAATGGAGTGACTGTCATCAGTGGCGTGACTGCGCGTGCGCGGAGATATGTGGAGTGAGTTGAAGCGCGCATCAGTTACCTCGCTTGGCTGGGCCGGCGGCACGAATCTGCGTCAGCGCGTTGTCAATCTTGATCTGCACGAGTTTCTTGCCCAAATCCGCGGTCGCTTTGGTGGGGTCGCCGTTGACGCCGCTATCGGGCGAGCCACCAGACGGTGCGAGTCGATCCTTGCGCACCAACGCTGGGTTGACGAACAACAACTCTGATGTGTCCACCATGCCGGCGTGACTGCCAATCGACTCCATCGAGAAACCGAGTGAGCCGAGGTAGGCACGAATGTCCGCCGACGATTTTGTGTAGTAGTCACCGATAAACAAGGCTCGACCTCCGTCGTCCTTCCACGCGACGTTGAGCGCGTCAGCCGCGGTCTTCATGCCGGATTGATTGCCGCCCGAATCGCCGATCAGGATGACCGTCTTGAATCCGCCGGCGTGCAGGCTCTTTGCTGCGTGTACCAACAGTTCGACGAAACGATCTTCCGGCAGCGTGATCGACCCCGCCTTCGCCATGTGCCCACGTAACGGCGCGTCCCAACTGCCTTCCGGGACGTAGGTGATGATCGGCGCCACCACCGCGTTGCCCAGCGCACGCGCAATTTTCTCGGTGGTGTGGGTGAGCACGTATTTGTGCTCGCCACTCACCATGTGTGGGCCTTTCTGTTCCTGGCCAGCGGTCCCGATGATGACCGTGGTGGTGCCGGCGCGTTGCATGTCGCGCAATTCGGTCCAGGTCAGTTCGTCGAGGAATACGCGTTTTGGCGACTGCGCGGGCGCAAGCCCTGCCGTCAACGCGAGGGTGAGCAGCGCGAGTGACACACGTCGCATGAACGTCTCCTGATGAACGTTGGTGGCGCCTGTGGTGTGAACGCCAACGTGGCGCCCGAACCCGTCGGAACGCCACGTTGGACTGCTCTACAAACGTGCCAAACAGCGAAATCGTTCAGCGCGGGAAGTTCGGGTTGGTTTGCTTCTCGGACAACGGGGTAGCGAAACAGAGGCTGCGACCAGGAATCTCTTCCTTGGGGTCGAGCGTGCCGGGGCGGTTGAGCACCGTCCAGCGCCGCAGATCACCCAGACGGCGACCTTCCAGCCACAGTTCGACGCCGCGCTCGCGCCTGAGGAGCGTCCACGCTGAGGCGGCATCTGTTGCGGTAGCGGGAGCCATGGCGAGCGCTGCGCGACGCAGATTGATCGATGTAACCGCTCCCGGGACGTCGTTGGCGATGAGCTTGGCTTCGGCTTCGATCAACCGCATTTCCCAACCAGACGCCAGGTTGATCGGAGAGGCGAGCGTCGGATACTTCGTCTGGAAGTACCAGCGTACACGGCCGAGCGCACCGACGGCAGCGTCGCCGACGAGTATGGTCAAGCTGCTGTCAAATGGTACACGAGGGTCGCGCGATCCTTTGCGCACATCTTCGATGTAGGTATTCCACACCGTGTGCGCACGGTACGGCTGATTGGCGCTCGCCCAGAAGATCCGGTTGTACTGATCAAGCTCGTTCTGATAGTACGGCATGCGATAGACGAACGCACTTGGTACCACGGCCGCGTCGGTGACGGCGCCGGCGGTGTTATTGAGTGACAGGCGCACAGCCGCACGACCTGCTGTAGCCGCTTGCGTCAATGGGACGTTGTTGGCGGCTGTTGCTACGGCGATCGCCTCGGTAAACGCCGCTTCCGCGCGTGTGAAGTAGACGGTGTGCACCCCGGGCGCGCCGCCGTTGATCACACCTTCGCAGAAATTCTCACCAAGCAGCCGATTGGAGTAACCGGCCCATATCAGAGCCTGCGCATGGGTTGTGTTGCTCGCCGCTGCGGTGCCGAGTGCCACCTTGGCGCGCGCCACGGCGTCTTCTGCGGTCCAGCGAGCGCGGTGGGAGAAGTCCCACCATGTGCCGCCGTCGTCGTCAGTGAGGCGACCGTTCTGTTGTTGTACCGTGATACCGAACGCACCGGACGACCCGCCTGGGAACACTTCGCGCGACGCGGCGCCACCGGTGTAGGCCACCCAATTGAGGGCTTCGGAGAGGTCACGACCGGAGCCAGAGACGATGGAGGCGAGCGCCGTTGGCGCGTTGAGGGCATCGGCCTGAATTGGGCCAGGGTTGGTTGCGTCAAGCACGCAGCCTGACGCAGTTGCGAGCAAGACAACGGGCGCAACC
>JAYSVL010000008.1:0-8740 GCA_043718595.1 Gemmatimonadaceae bacterium | reverse complement strand
GCCTCCCGGTCGGCCTGCTCGCCGCCGGGCTACCGCAGATTCACGGCATTCTGTCCCGCCTCCGCTCGTACACCGAGCGGTTCCAGTATGTGCGAGTTGGGGCGCTCGCCACCGCCGAGGCAGAGCGCGCGATTCGCCAGCCAGTCCACGACCAGGACGTCGACATCACGGCTGACGCACTTGCCTACATCGTCGAGCAGACGGGCGGGTATCCGGCCTTCCTTCAAGAGTACGGCTATCACACGTGGAGTCTCGCCGAGGGCCCACTCATTACGCGCGAGGACGCCGAACGCGCTCACGCGGTCGCGACCGAGGCCCTCGACCGAGGCTTCTTCGAGGCGCGCATGCAGCGCGTCACGGATCGCGAGAAGGAATACGCGTACGCCATGGCAGCCCTGGGTACTAGCCCGTATGACTCGGCCGCTGTCGCGAAGCAGCTCAAGGAGGCACCGCAAGCGGTGTCCCCGTACCGCGATGGCCTCATCAAGAAGGGCATTGCATGGTCGCCACGTCGCGGCGAGATCGACTTCACCGTCCCCATGTTCGACACATACCTACGCCGGCGAGAGCCAGAGTTCACTGCGATAGCGCTCCCTGCAGCGCCGCAAAAAAAGCGTGGACGTCGCTGAACGCATGTCGCGCACTTACGCCGCAGAACGCGCTGGCGTCTCGTCGTGCCCTGCGTCGGCCATGCTGGCTGTGGTTGCCACGTTGTCGCTCGACGAAGCGGAGAGTGCGAGGGCAGCCGCTCGCAGCCGGAAGGCACTGTGCACGAGGAGTGTGGTGCCCGCGGTCACATTGTCGATGACCGCTCGGTGCGCGGCCGCGGCGCGGGCCGTAGTGCGAGCGGCTCCAGTGGCGCGTTCGGTTGCGCGATCCAAACCGTCAAAGGCATCGGCGACGCCATTGGACAACGCGGCCTGCGTGTGGGCGAGCGCGGCGACCTCGCTGCTCTGCACCGCCAGGCGACTGATACCGTCGACCATCGCGCCCAATGCGCGCGTGGCATCGCGCGCGATGCTGCTGGCATCGGCGACCTCGCGCGCGGTGGCGTCCATGGCACCAACCGCACTGTCAATGTCCTCGCGGACGCGTTGCACCGTTGTCGCGATCACCTTTGCCGCGAGCGCACTCTCCACGGCCAGTTTGCGAATTTCGTCGGCAACCACGGCGAAGCCCACCCCATGTTCGCCGGCGCGTGCTGCTTCGATTGCGGCGTTGAGCGCAAGCAAGTTGGTTTGACGCGCGATACGCGACACCGTCGCGACAAAATCGCCGACACGTTCGGATGCTGGCGCCAACCGTCGCACCTGCGCCGCGGACGCATCGACATCGTGCCCGACGCGAATCAGGGTGTGTGACGCGCGCTCAATCGCTTCGCGGCTGGCGACGGCGGCGGCATCAACGGTTGTCGCCGCTTCGGCGGTCATCGCCGCCTTGATACGTGCCGTGTCGGCGGTATCACGCGCTCGCTGTCCAACAACAACACCATCGCTGGCGTGTCGCCGAGCTTCGCCGATGTCTTGGGCCACGCTGTCAGCGGTGGTGGCGACGTCGCGCGCGCGACTCTGCATGGTGTTGGTGGTGGCACGCAGCTGCGCGATCACGGCGTCGACGGCGTCCGCTTCATTGCGCGTCGTTTCCGCAAGCAGACGAAATTCGTCGCAGACCCGACGCACATCGTCGCCGAGCAGACCTACGTCATCGTCGTGCATGGTGTCGCGTGTTCCGTCGCGATGCGCATCAGCACTGCCAGCGGCACTGGCAAGTTCCCGTCGCGTTGCACGCACGCGTGATGTCATCTGGCTGGACTGGCGGAGCATCTGGTGCGCTGTGACGAACAGCATCGCCGCGCAACCTATGACCAGTGGCCAGGACGTCGTCGGCACGTGCGCATCGCGATACACCCAACTCGCCGTGAGAAACACGAGGGTTGCGGCGAGCGCACCACCCCGGATCATCGCCTGGCTTTGAATGTGTGCGTACGGTACCAGTACCAACACGAAGAGCAAAGCGAGCGCGGGTGTGCCGGCAAGTGAGACGATTAGGCCGAGCGACAGCAGGTCGATGCACAAACACATGACACATTGCAACGACCAGCGGAGCGACCATCGGGTAGCGACCGCTCCGAGCAGCCGATCGGCAATGAGCGCCACGCCGCCACCGATCGCGGCATCACGGATCGGGATCGCGGTCACGAGAAGCAACACCAATCCGGCGAGCACACCGGTAAGAAGCAGCCAATTCCACGCCCGGTGTCGCGAGAGGCGTTTTCTGAACGTCGACGGCGCGTGGAATTCGGCGTTCGGCGAATGGCGCGCCAGCAAATTCGGAGGAGACACGGCGTGCACGTTTGCGTGAGGGGTGGCCCAAGCCGCTCGCCGCAGCGGCGCTCACCTAAAGACGCGTCACGCCTTCGTCGGTCTCCGAGTCGGGGCGCTCAGCCCGAACAGGCCCTTCATCTTGGTGTCGGGGCGCTCAGCGCCCGAACAATCCCTTCATCTTGCCGAACAGTCCGCCCTTGGCTTCACTGTCGGCGGATGGAGCCACCGGCACCGCTTCGGCGGCGGCTTTGGCAAACGCCTCCGAAAACTCCTTGACCGAGCCATACCGTTCGGCCGGCGGCTTGGACAACGCCTTCATGACGACGGCTTCAAGCGCCGCCGAAAACGATAACGACGGCTTCGCCTTGCTGAGCGGAACAGGCGGCTGCGTCAGCAGTTGCGAGAACAGCTCACGGGGCGATTTGCCCGTATACGGCAAGGCGCCGGTGAGCAAGAAGTAGGCGATGGTGGCCAGCGAATACTGATCGGCCGCCGGACCGACGAGCTCGCCAGACAGCGCCTCCGGTGCCACGTACATTAGCGTGCCGACAAAAAACCCGGCGCGCGTGAGACGCTGGTCTGGTGCGGCGTCGGTGTCGGCGGCGATGCCAAAGTCGAGCAGTTTGACGTGACGGGACGCGGGGTCGTACATGACATTTTCGGGTTTCAGGTCCCGATGCACAATGCCCGCATCATGCGCGGCCTGCACGGCCCCGCAGATCTGTGTCATGATCTCGGCCACTTCCATCGACGGAAGCGGACCGGAGCGTTCCGCGTGTTTGTCGAGGATGTCGCCAGAGGCCCACTCGATCGCCAGATAGTAGCGATCGCCATCCGACTGCCCGTAGTCTAGGGTGCGAATGATGTTGGGGTGTTGTACTCGTGCGCCAAACTGCGCTTCACGCAAGAATCGGGCGACGGCCGTTTTGTCGTGCTGCAACTTGTCGCGCAGCACTTTGAGGGCGACGGTACCGTGCGCGGCATGATCGGCACGAAAGACGGTCGATGTGCCGCCCTCGCCAACTTTCCCGCGGACCGTATAACCGGCCAGTGTTGTTCCTACTAGCGTCTCGATGGGCACAGGCCGAACGTAACGCGCGCCAACCAGTGTGTGCAAGACGCAGCATGGTAAAGATCCCGCGTTGCGCTCGATTTCCATCAAAACCGCATCAGGACGTTCCATCGGTCGGCGGCCGCAGTAGAATCCATCCACTGTTTTCTTCGCAATTCTTTCACGAGCCGGGAGTCGAAGGCCGCATGTTCACTCGTCGAGCGCATCGAACCAGCACCGCATTGTTGATAGCGATGCTTGTGGGCGGTTGCGCCGGTAAGCGCGCGGTCGGTCCCGCCGCACCCGCAGGTCCGGGTCCCGTCGGCTCACCTCTGGCGGCCGGTGTGCAGACGGTCGCCAGTGACATGCAGCGCATGTATCGCGGGATGGGACTGGTCGCCGGCACCGGGAGCATACCGTTTGTCGCGTCGGTGTCGTTCCTGCGCACCGCATCGCCCGACAGCACCCTCGTCATGCTGGCCATGTCGATGCCCGCCCGCGCCCTCGGCTTCACGCGCGAGGGCGATCGATACGCCGCCAGCTACACGGTGCGGTTAGAGTTGCGCCAGGGCACCGGCGTTGTGCGACAGGTCGAGTCGAAAGAAAGTGTTCGCGTGCCCACGTTCCGTGAAACGTCGCGCACCGATGAGAGCATTATCTGGCAGCAGTTTTTGCGTTTAGCACCTGGCCGGTACACGTTGTCCGTTGCCGTGAAAGACGAATCGAGTATTCGTTCGGCGGCGGAAGAGGTGTCGGTGACGGTGCCGCGTTTCGCGTCCGGCGCGCTGTCAACGCCGGTGCCGGTGTACGAAGCGATACCGCGCTCGTCGATTGACTCATTGCCGCGCATTCTCGCTCGGCCACGCGGCACCGTCACATTCGGCGTGGACTCCGTGTTGCCGGTGTATATCGAGGCGGTTGGTCCCGACGCGCCAACGAGTATTCGCACGCGACTGCTTGGCGAAGGCGATCTGCTGTTGTTTGATCGCACGACGGACTTGCCGCAACGCGGCGCGACCCGCAGCACCACAATTGGTTTGCCTGTCGGGCAAATGGGCGTCGGGGTCGCGACGCTCGTCGTCACCGCACCCGGACGCGCTGACACGGTGCGAACACGCATTCTGGTCAGTCTGGGCGACGATCTCCCGATCTCGACGTTTGACGAGATGTTTGGCTATTTGCGCTACTTCACGACGTCGGAGCGGTTGCGCGCATTGCGTGAAGCGACGACGGAAAAGCGCGCCGAGGCCTGGGCGCAATTTCTGCGCGAGACGGATCCCATTCCCGGAACGCCAGAGCATGAAGGATTGCGTGACTACTTCGCGCGTATCCGGAATGCGAATGCACGGTTTCGCGATGATGCGGCAGTAGGCTGGTTGTCAGACCGCGGCACGGCGTTTGTCGGGCTCGGTGATCCGGACAACATCTATGACGCGGGACTCAATGATCCCAATGCGCGCGTGCGTCAACAGGTGTGGGAATATCGCGAGCTGCGTTTGAATCTGGTGTTTATCGATCAAACGGGATTCGGTCGCTGGCGTCTTACGGCGTCGGGCATGTCCGAATTGCAAAACGCCATTCGTCGCCGGTTGTCCAGTAGTCCGTGAGTTTGGTATCGCCACCACCAGCGCCGCGGCTGTTTCTTGTCGACGGCTATGCGCTGATCTATCGCTCTTTTTTTGCGCTCATGCAGCGGCCCTTGTCAACGAGCCGCGGCGAGAACACGTCGGCCGCCTGGGGCATCGCCAACTTTCTCAAGCGATTGCTCGTCGTACACAAGCCGGAACTGTTGGGATGGGTACACGACGCTGGCTCGTCGTTTCGGAAAGACGTGTTCCCGGAATACAAGGCGACGCGTGAGAAGCTAACCGACGAACTGCAGGCCGATTTTAACCGCGGGCTTGAGCGCATTACCGCGCTGCTGGCCGCGTACCATGTGCCGATTCTTTCCGTGCCCGGATTTGAAGCGGATGATGTGATTGGCACCCTCGCGGCACGCGGTGTCGAAGCGGGGTATAACGTGGTCATTGTGTCCGGCGACAAAGATTTTCAGCAGCTGGTGCGACCGGGCGTATGGTTGCTCAATCCCGGTCGCGGTGGTCCCGCCAGCGTGGAAGAGAATTGGGTGAGCGTGGACAACGCGCGCGACCGTCTTGGCGTGGTGCCTGAACGTGTGGTCGACTATCTGGCGTTGGTTGGCGACTCGTCCGACAACGTACCTGGCGTGAAGGGCATCGGCGAAAAAACCGCGGTGGAACTCATCGAGCAGTTTGGCGCGCTCGAACACATTCTCGCCCATGCAGCTGAGGTGACGAAGAAGCGGCCACGCGAAGCGTTGCTTGAGCAGTCCGACATGGCTCGACTCTCGAAACGGTTGGTGACGATTCAGTGCGATGTGCCGATCGCACTTGAACCCGCGTCGCTGACGATTGAGACGCCGGACACGCAGGCGCTGCGTCACCTGTTTCTGGAACTCGAGTTCACGACGCTGCTCAAGGACCTCGGTCCGGTTACATCGAGCGCGACGGAGGGTGCTGCTGTGGTTGCGCCGGTGCGTGCAACAGCTGCCGATTCGTCGATGGGGCTCGTTGCTGCGATGGGCATTCCTGCGCCTGCCACTCGCGTGAGCGATAGTGGTGTGACCGTATTGGCCGACGCGCAGTACACCACGGTCGACACACCGTCTGCGCTCGACGCGATGCTTGCCCGCGTGCGCGCCGTGCCGTGTATCGCCGTGGACACACACACGATCAGCGAACCTGCAGCGCCGAGTAGCACCGATGCGATGCGCGCGCAGATCATCGGACTTTCGGTCGCGGTGGCAGCGGGCGAAGCGTACTACGTGCCATTTGCGCACCGTCGCGACGATGGCGGCGGCAATCTACTGCTCTTGTCTGGCGATGCCGGACTCGCTGGTCGTCGCATCAACGCCGGTGTGTCGGAACCGCAGAACCTCGGACCGCTCAATAGCGCGGCGCTCGCACCATTGCGGGCGATGCTCGAAGATCCGGCAGTGCGGAAGGTGGCGCACCACGCGAAGTTCGACATCCTCGCGTTGCGCACGACAGGGGTGCGCGCACACGGGCTCGAATTCGACACCATGCTCGCCAGCTATGTGCTCGACCCAGGACGTCGCGCGCATACACTCGAGGTGCTCAGCCTGGAGTTCCTCGGCCACGCTGTGTTCTCGCCCGAACAATTGTGTGGGAAGGGTCGCACGCAACTGCCGTTTGATGTGGTGCCCGTGGACGCCGCGCGCGACTACGCGTGTGAGGGCGTTGATGTGACACTGCGGCTACGCGCGAAGCTGGAGCCAGCGCTCGCGGCGCACGACATGCTGGCACTCTTCTCGGACATTGAAGTGCCGCTTGTTGACGTGCTCGCCGACATGGAGTGGGAAGGCATCGCCATCAACTTCGACTGGTTTCAGTCGCTCAAGGAACGGTTTCGCGCCGAACGCGAGAAAATTGAGCAGGCGATTTACGCGGAAGCCGGTGAGGAATTCAACATCAATTCCAATCCGCAACTGCGCGTCATTCTGTTTGAGAAGCTCGGGCTGCCGAGCAAGAAGAAAACGGCGACGGGTGCGAGCACGGATGCATCGGTGTTGCAGGAGTTGGCCGACGAAGGGCACGTGTTGCCCACGCTGCTGATGGAATATCGCGAGATCTTCAAGCTCGAAGGGACGTACATCGACGCGCTGCCGAAACTGGTGCATCCGCGCGATCAGCGTCTGCACACCACGTTCGCACAAACCGTGGCCGCCACCGGACGATTGTCGTCGATCGACCCGAACTTGCAGAACATTCCCATCCGACGGGAGTTGGGTCGCGAGATCCGGCGCGGATTTGTGCCACGCGCGGGCTGGTCGCTGCTATCGGCGGACTACTCACAGATTGAACTGCGACTGCTCGCGCACTTGTCTGGCGACCCGTCGTTTGTCGCGGCGTTTAACGCCGGTGGCGACATTCACCGACAAACGGCCGCTGTGATCTTCGGCGTGGATCTCGCCGATGTCACCAGTGACATGCGTGCCCGCGCCAAAACGATCAACTTCGCGACGATCTATGGGCAGGGTGCGCATGCGCTGTCGCGACAACTCAAGATCACGAACGCGGAAGCAAAGGCCTTCATTGCCACGTACTTCGAGCGCTTTGCCGGTGTGCGCACGTTTCTCGAGCGCTGTGTGACGGATGCGAAGGAGCGGGGCTACGTCGAAACGCTGTTCAAGCGTCGTCGCTACATCCCCGAGCTCAAGGAACGCAATCACAACATGCGCGCCTTTGGCGAACGCGTCGCGGCGAATGCGCCGATTCAGGGTTCAGCGGCGGATCTGATCAAGATCGCGATGATTCGTGTGCAGCGCGCACTCGCAGAAGAAGGCCTGGTCTCCAAGATGTTGTTACAAGTGCATGACGAACTGGTCTTCGAGCTCGCACCCAATGAGGACATGTCGCTGCGCGCCCTGGTGAAGCGGGAAATGGAGGGCGCCGCGGTGCTCAACGTGCCGCTGCTGGTTGATATGGGCGTTGGCGGGGACTGGATGGCGGCCAAGTCGTGACGGCCGAGTCGTGACGGCGGAATCGTGACCGCGCGATAGCCGCGCGTTGCACTTTGCACGGAAACATGAGCTGTGCGACGCGGGTTGCCGCCGAAGCGCTATCGCCGCGCCGCAGTAAAGCGTTCATTATCAACGCGTTGACGCGTTGGCGAAGGCGAGGCACGACGTTTGCTTGGTACGTCGTCAGGTCGGCGCACCGTCGGCCCGAATCCGCTATCGTTGGCGTTGCGGATGACGGACGCCTTTCACGGAGTGCACATGCTGCGTTCCCACGTGTCGCGAGGGTTTACCCTCATCGAACTGCTGATCGTCGTCGTCATTATCGGTATTCTCGCCGCGATTGCGATTCCGAAATTCACGGACACGAAAGGCAAAGCGTACGCGACGTCGCTCAAGACCGATTTGCGTAACCTGTCGTCGTCAGAAGAAGACTACTTCTACAATCACGAGACGTACACCACCGTGATCGGCGGGCTCAGTTTTGTGCCGTCAAACGGCGTTGTGCTGACGATCGTCGAAGCGACGGCGAACGGGTGGTCGGCCACGGCAACACATCCCTCGGCCGCACCGCTGATCTGCGCAGTGTACTACGGTACCAGCGCGCCGGTCGCGCCTGCGCTCCGCGAGGGGGAAGTCCACTGCCAGTGAGCGACGGAAGCGTGAATGCCGCACGTGTGAGCAACGTTGGGATGCGCGAGGTACGGGTGAGCGAAGCCGGTGCGTGATCTGCTGCCGAATATTGTCAACGATCCGGACGTATTGCGTCGGCGCGAGCGACTGCGCCGAGCAAATCGTGAGAGTGAC
>JAYSVL010000070.1:0-2660 GCA_043718595.1 Gemmatimonadaceae bacterium | reverse complement strand
CACCGACACGGACCGGTGTCGCTACATTGGGTCGGGCCGTGAAGGTGTACTGCCCGTTGAACAGCGCACCACTGATTTCAAGCTCGCGCTCTGCGCCGGTGCGTGTGCCGCGCATTGCCGTCCAGAGCGAGGTATCATTGACCAACTTCCCAGGCGCAAGCGCGTATCGTGCCACACGCATGCGAACATGGGAAAATTTCGGCGTACGGGTGGGCTGCGTGTAGCGCTGCTCAAGGGCTGAGGCGAGTGCATCCGCGTTCGCCCGCGCGGTCGCGAGATCGGGGCCGTATGCTGCGGTCACGGCTCGGCAGGCGGCAAGCATGATCACAATAACAAGCAGAAGGCAAGCGGGTTGGCGTCGGCGAAGTTGCGCAGGAGAGGGCATGAGGAGAGATACACCACGCAGGCGCGCATGGACCGTATCGGGCTCGTCGAGATTGGTTAGCTTTCCCGTTTCCAATATCACCCTCCTGCCGTGTCCGACTTCCCTGTGTCCGATATCAGTAGTCCAAGTGCAACGCCGCGCCGCGACTTCATCCGCGAAATGGTGGCCGAAGACGTCGCGGCCGGTCGGTTTGGACGAGCGCCCGCAACGCGATTTCCGCCGGAACCGAACGGCTTTTTGCACATGGGTCACGCGAAGTCGATCTGCCTGAATTTCGGCATCGCGCGCGAGTTTGGCGGGACGTGCAACCTGCGCTTTGACGACACCAATCCGTTCACTGAAGATGTGAAGTACGTGGCCGCGATCAAGCGCGATGTGGCGTGGCTTGGTTTTCAGTGGGATCACGAGTTCTACGCCAGCGACTACTTCGAACAGCTGTACGAGTTTGCCGAACGCCTGGTGTCCAGCGGAAAGGCGTACGTCGATTCGTCCACGGAAGACGAGATCCGCATTGCACGGGGCACCGTCACGACGGCTGGCGTTGCGAGCGTGTATCGCGACCGGAGTGCTGGCGAGAATCTCGATCTCCTGCGACGCATGCGTGCCGGTGAGTTCCCGGACGGTGCGCACGTGCTGCGGGCGAAGATCGACCTGTCACACGCCAACATGATCATGCGTGATCCGTTGTTGATGCGCATTCGGCACGCGCACCATTATCGGCGCGGCAGCGACTGGTGTTTGTATCCGCTCTATGACTACGCACACGGGTTGTCGGACGCGATTGAGGGGATCACGCGATCGCTCTGCACGCTCGAATTCAAGGACAATCGTGACATCTATGATTGGCTGGTTCGCGAAGTCGGTTTTGTGCAGCCACCACGACAGACGGAGTTCGCACGACTGGAATTGGATTACACCGTCTTGAGCAAGCGCAAGCTGCTGCGTCTGGTGAACGAGGGGCATGTGTCCGGATGGGATGATCCCCGCATGCCGACGATTGCCGGCTTGCGTCGTCGCGGCGTACGGGCGGAAGCGATTCGTGCCTTTTGCGAGGTGATCGGCGTTGCACGCAATGACGCACGCGTGGAGATCGCGACACTCGAGCATGCCGTGCGAGATGACTTGAGCATGATTGTGCCGCGCGTGTTGTGTGTGATGCAGCCGCTCAAGGTGGTGCTGACGAACTACCCCGAGGGGCAGGTCGAGCAGATGGAAGCGGCGTCATACCCTCCCGACTCGGCGATATCGGGCTCGAGACGCGTGCCGTTTTCGCGCGAGCTCTATGTCGATCGCGACGACTTCATGGAAGATCCACCCAAGAAGTTTTATCGTCTCGCAGTGGGTCGAGAGGTACGGTTGCGTTTTGGCTATCTCATCACCTGTCAGGAGGTGGTGAAGAATGCGGCCGGCGAGGTGGTGGAGTTGCGCTGCACGTACGATCCGGCGACGCGCAGTGGCACCGCCCCAGATGGGCGCAAGGTACAAGGCACGATTCACTGGGTGTCGGCTGCGCACGCGGTGGATTGCCAGGTGCGATTGTATGATCGCCTGTTTTCGCTGCCGGACCCGGACGATGTGCCTGAGGGCCAAGACTTTCTGTCCGCGCTCAACCCGGCGTCGCTGATGACGGTGCAGGCGAAGATTGAGCCAGGCGTTGCCGCCGATGCGGCCGGCACGCGCTATCAGTTTGAGCGTACGGGCTACTTCATGAGTGACGAAACGTCGACCGCTGAGCGGTTGGTGTTTAATCGCATTGTGAGTTTGCGCGATAGCTGGGCCAAGGAAGTCAAGCGAGGATAGTCCCCCAGCACACTGGGCACCGAGCGCGGCGTGATGGGACTCGGCCCTGGTCTCTGAGTGAGACAGATCCGCGCGCGAGATTTCAAGTTCACGAGCTGAGTCGGTGTGAGCGATATGAACGGAACAACTACGAACTGCATGGGGGCTGCGCCCCGATAACAAGGATTTCACGGATAGAAACGGATACAACAAACGGCAAAACTTTTGTTGGTTTCGGTTTCTATCCGTAAATCTGTTCGTATCGGGGCGCAGCCCCCGCGCAGTTGGCAGCTTGCGTGGTATGGGGAAATCCATACACGTCGCCACCACCGTCAAGATTTCGTCGTGCGATCTCGTGATGCGTGGGGCGATGTATTGGTGACGGGCTCTGTCGTGTTGTGGCGTATTGTGTGCAATGTGCACTTGCGTTCACGCCGAGCCGCCGAGCAGACTATGGCCATGCCACTTGCCGAACCACGAGTTTGGACCGCAGACG
>JAYSVL010000069.1:0-2661 GCA_043718595.1 Gemmatimonadaceae bacterium | reverse complement strand
GCGGACAGCCGCTGCGTCTCAACCTGAGCGCCGCGCAGCGGGGGCAATTGGTGGCGTTTATGCGGACGCTTACGGATGATGCGTTTCTGGTGAATCCGAAGTTCGGGAATCCGTTTCGGTAAGGCGGGGCTTCAACCACCGCACCTCAAATATCGAGATTACTGACGAATCGCGCATTCGCCTCAATGAACAGGCGCCGCGGCTCGACCTCATCACCCATCAGCGTCTGAAACGTCTGGTCGGCCAACACCGCGTCATCCATCGTCACGCGGAACATCGTGCGCGTTTCCGGATCCATGGTGGTCTTCCAGAGTTGGTCGGGATTCATTTCGCCGAGCCCCTTGTAACGCTGGATATTGATGCTGGACTTGCCTTCGCCGCCTAGCCGCTCGGCGTATGCGTCACGCTCCTTTTCGGTATAGGCGTAGAACTCGTCCTTGCCTTTGGCCACGCGATACAACGGTGGCTGCGCGATGTACATGAAGCCCGCGTTGATCAGCTCGGGCATCTGTCGAAAGAAAAACGTGAGCAGGAGTATGCGGATGTGGGCGCCGTCGACGTCGGCGTCTGTCATGATGATGATCTTGTGGTAGCGCGCCTTTTGCAGGTCGAAGTCCTCGCGGATGCCCGCGCCGATGGCGGTGATGATCGTCCGGATTTCTTCATTCGACAACACTTTGTCGATGCGGGCCTTCTCCACGTTGATGATCTTGCCGCGGAGGGGCAGGATCGCCTGGAAGTCACGCTTGCGACCCTGCTTGGCCGAGCCACCGGCCGAGTCGCCTTCCACGAGATAGATCTCGCAGAGGGCTGGATCGGACAGCGAGCAGTCGGCCAACTTGCCGGGCAGGTTCGCCACATCGAGCGCTGACTTCTTGCGCGTCAGGTCGCGAGCCTTGCGCGCCGCTTCGCGGGCGCGCTGCGCCGACATGGCCTTTTCGATGATAATGTTCGCGGCTTTGGGATGTTCGTCGAGGTATTGCGACAGCAATTCGCTTATGACGCTGCGAACCGCGCCTTCCACTTCCGAGTTACCCAGTTTGGTTTTGGTCTGCCCTTCGAACTGGGGTTCGCGCACCTTGACCGACAACACGGCCGTGAGCCCTTCGCGCACGTCGTCACCAGAGAGCCGGACTTCCTTGTCCTTCTTGGACAGGTTGCTGGACTTCTCGATGTACTTGTTGATGACGGACGTGAGCGCGCTCTTGAAGCCCGTGAGATGCGTGCCGCCTTCGTGGGTGTTGATATTGTTGACGAAGGAAAACACGGTGTCGGCGTAACTGTCGTTGTACTGGAGTGCCATCTCAATCCCGACGTCGTCCTTGTCGGTCTCGATGTACACGACATCCGGATGCAGCGCTTTCTTGTGACTATTCAGAAATGTTACGAACTCGCGGAGTCCGCCCCGCGCCAGGAAGACGTCCTCTCGCTGCTCGCCCACGCGCTCGTCGCGAAGGGTGATCTCAATCCCTTTGTTGAGGAACGACAGCTCGCGTAGCCGACTGGCCAGTGTCGACCAATCGTAGCGCGTGGTCTCCGAAAAGATTTCGATATCGGGCTTGAACCACACTTTCGTGCCGGTTTCCTTGGCACCCACGGTACCCATCTGCTTCAACTGCGTACTGGTGATGCCGCGACGGAAGTCCATGTAGTGCAGCTTGCCATCGCGCTTGATCCACACCTTGAGCTCAAGCGAGAGCGCATTGACCACCGACACACCCACGCCGTGCAGACCGCCCGACACCTTGTACGAGTTCTTGTCGAACTTGCCGCCCGCATGCAGCACCGTCATCGCCAGCTCGACACCCGGCAGTTTCTCGATAGGATGCATGTCCACCGGAATACCGCGCCCATTGTCCTCAACGGTGATCGAGTCGTCGAGATGGATGGTGACATCGATCCGGCTGGCAAACCCCGCGAGCGCCTCGTCAATCGAGTTGTCCACGACCTCGTACACCAAGTGGTGCAGTCCGCGCGACGACGTCGATCCGATGTACATGCCGGGGCGCTTGCGCACGGCCTCAAGACCCTTCAGAACGGTGATGCTATCGGCATCGTAGCCGTTACCGGGCTGCGGGTTGTTACTGGCGTCCTGTGTGGCCATGGGGAGGTAGTTCGTACAAAGAATTCAGGAGAAACGCGCCGACGGGAGACCCCCGAAACTGCGTCGCAATCACAACCCCGGAATATACCCCAAAACGCAGCCGCAAGCAACCCGGAGAGACAATTGTAAGTCCATATTCTACAACAGGTTACCTCAAACTGCAGTGGTGGTACCACAACTGCGGTTGTGGTACTTCAACTGCCGTGGTGGTACTTCAACCGCAGTTACTGCCTTCTCGGAATCCAGCGCAGTTTCATCACCGGCGGTCGCGTCGCATCGCGGTTCAATGACTTGAGCAGTTCGGGCTCGAGGAGTGTCAGCTCCTGCATCCACGCGTGCGTGGTGACCATCACCAGCAGCGTCCCATCCTGGCTCAATCCAATGGGCTCGGTCACTGATGCAATCTGTCCGCCCACAAGGCGCGGCCACTCGGGGATCACGCCCGCCTGCGCCACGCGGTCGGTGAGACCGGCCTTTTGCAGCACCGATGCCAATACATCGCCGAGCGCCGCTGGTGCGCGCTTCTTGCCTTCGCTCATCGTGCACTCCACTTCATG
>JAYSVL010000068.1:0-2662 GCA_043718595.1 Gemmatimonadaceae bacterium | reverse complement strand
AAGCGTAGCAAAACAGATGACCGCATCCACTTTGCTGCACGACTCGACGAGAGCACGTTCATGTCGCATGTGTCGCGCCGCGTTGTGGAGGGTGTATTGTCCTTTGACACTGACGCGGTCGCTGCGTCGTTTGTTGACGTGCTCGCGGAACGCGATCCCGAGCAGCTCGAAGTGTTGGCGCGACTGATTCGCAAGCGGCTGCGCGAGCGCTCGGACGGGTGACGCGATGCCGTTGACCGCAGGCGCATCGCTGATTCAGCGGCCGCTCGTCCGTCGGGAACAGCGGCATCGGCGCCTTCTGTTGCTCGGACTCGCGGTGCTGCTCGTGCTGAGTATCAGTCCGGTGTTTGGCCATCACCTGATCGGCGCATCCACATGGATTCCGGCCTCGCTTGAGCACCTTGGTCCATTCTGCATGGTGGCGTTGCATCACCTGCTTGCCCCGGTGCACGGCGCGTTTCACCTGCTGTTGCAGGCCGGGCTGCTCTTCGCGTTCATCGAGCGGACACGCGCCGCCTTGCGTCATGCGCGCACCATGCGTGCGCTCGTACTGACGCCGGCAGAGAACGATGCCCGACTTGTTGCAGCGGTCGACGCCGTTGGCTTTGCGCGCGAACGCACGCACCTGGTCGACGGGCTGCCCAATCCGGCGTTCACGTCAGGGTGGTGGACGCCGCGCATTTACGTGGCGCGCGAGCTTCCCGCACAGTTGAGCCGTGAGGAACTGGAGGCCGTGCTCGCGCACGAGGTGGCCCACGTACGACGCCGTGATCCGCTCCGGCAGTTCGCCTGGCGCACGCTGGCCGGTGTGCTGTTCTGGTTGCCCGCCATGCGTCGTTTGGCCGACGAGTTGGCCGACGAATCGGAGATCCTGGCTGACGACTACGCCGCGCGGGAGCGCGCCTTGCCCTTGGCATCGGCGATCCTCCGCATGGCCGGTGCCAACGTTGGTCCACTCGGCTTGGCTGTTGGTTTTCAACGCCGCGATCTGCTCGAGCGTCGTGTTCGTCGGTTGGCTGGCGAAGACGCGGTGGTGGGCTTTCAGGTGCCTCGTCGATCGATTGCGGGGGCGGCGCTGGTGTTGTTGGCCGTATGGGCGTCTGGTGTCATCGTGCTGCATCCACTACCGGCGCACGATGATGTGTCCGGGCACTGCACCCACACCGGTGCGTGGCAAATAAGCCACCTGTTTTGCAATCATTCGCACGCGGCGGGTGACCCGTGCCCACATCGCGACGGCACGACGCGCAGCTAACACGTCGGTTATTCATGCACGTTAGGAGCAGGTGCAAACAGATGGACTTGCGGCCAGGTTCAATGCGAGTTTTTACATGCTGTAAAGCGTATCACTCCGTACACTTGTGCCTTGCTGGTCGGCGCTTCGGCGGAACTGACGGCCGCGCTGGTCGTGCTCCTTGTCACGGCGCTCATGGTTGCCACCGCTCTGCCGGAATAGTGGATCGTGCGGACGAGCCAATTTTCAGCACGCTCATCTTCGGGACTCGTATGCGCACCGCTGTCTCCATCGCACTCGGGGGAACAAAAACATCATCCGAATTGGGGTAACATTCGATCGTGCGGCAACTCCGTTTGCGCGGGTGACGCGTTCCAGTGTCCTCCAGCAGCGAAACGCTCGCGAGACCGAGCACGGTGTTCTACGCCGCCGACCGAGTCATTGCGCCGCGCACCGCAGCGCGAGTGCTACTGACCGCTCGAAGTTGTGCACGCTGGGGCGGTGCCTTGCGCACCGCACCGCCCCGTTGCGCGAATTCGTTCAGTACGAGACCGTCACGGATGGCGAGCAGGTGCTCGAACCGGTGTTGCACACGCGATACGTCTGTGTTCCGCTGCCGCGTCCAAGATTGTCGACGTAGGACGTCCCGGTCACAGTGGCGATTGGCGCACCGTCACGGAACACGTCAGCACTCGGCGTGGCTCCACTCCAGGACAGGTTGGCACGGTTTCGTCCACCTTGTTTCGTCATGACCACGCTCAACGTGATGCTGCCGGTCGGCGCGCTGGTGGTGACGGATTGCGACGCGCTGCCGGTGGCTCCCCCGTTATCGGTGACGGTGAGCGTGACGGTGCGTGTGCCTGCGCTCGCGTACGTGCGCGAGGGCGTCGCTCCGGTGCCCGTGGTCCCATCGCCAAAATTCCACGCGTAACTGACCACGCTTCCGTCGGGATCAGTGGACGCGGATCCGTTGAACGCGCAGGTGAGCGTGGTGCACGACACGGTGAACGATGCGGTTGGCGCCTGATTCGTGGTCCCACCAATGAACCCCGTGTAGAGCAGCAGGTTGACCGAACCCGTGCCGGCGCTGGTCACTCTGCCAACGGTCGCATTGCTGGTCAGGGCTGACGTCACCGCCGCCGGAGATGCACCGGGATTCCCCTGCAGATAGAGCGCTGCGGCGCCGGCCACGTGTGGGGACGCCATCGACGTGCCGCTGATGGTATTCGTCGCGGTCGTGCCCGTGTACCACGCCGACGTGATGCTGCTGCCCGGCGCGAAGATATCGAGACAGGTGCCGAAGTTTGAATACGACGCACGGGCATCCGCACTGGTCGTCGCACCAACGGTTACCGCGGATGCCGCTCGCGCCGGCGAGTAGTTGCAGGCGTTGGCGTTGCTGTTGCCGGCCGCGACGACAAACGTCAC
>JAYSVL010000067.1:0-7905 GCA_043718595.1 Gemmatimonadaceae bacterium | reverse complement strand
ACGAAACTCACGCAGCACCTCGGCAACGTCGTGGTCGATGCGCTTGACGTCCGACCCGTCAACTTCGACCTCGGACCCTGAAGGGAATTGCTGGAGCCCTGTCGAGAGGTTGGCTTTGCTGAGGAACGTGAGATGTTCGTTCAACTTGAGTCGTAAGCGTGTACCCTCGCGTGACACAATCTGAAAGCTTGGCGAGCGCAGATGCTCCATCAGGATGAACAGCAGCGCCGTCGTCAGGCCGATCGTGATCCCCTTGAGGAGGTCGGTCAGCAGGATCGCTGCTATCGTCACGACGAAGGGAAGCCACTGGTGCAGCCCTCTCGAGACGAAGTACATGAGTTGACGCGGGTGCGCGAGTTTCCAGCCAGTGTAGAGCAGGATAGACGCGAGCACAGCGAGCGGAATGCGATTGAGCAGCACGGGGACGGCCAGTACCGCGATCACTAGCAACACACCGTGCATGATGGCCGACGCCTTTGTCTTCGCCCCCGCATACACATTGGCCGAGCTGCGCACGATCACGCCGGTCATCGGGAGGCCACCAACCAGTCCACACAGCGTGTTGCCGATGCCTTGCGCGATCAGTTCGCGGTTCGCCGGCGCCTCACGCTTCAGTGGGTCCATGCGATCGGTGGCTTCAAGACTGAGCAGTGTCTCCAGCGACGCTACGATTCCGAGCGTCAGGGCCGTTGTCCACACGGCGGCGTTGGAGAACGCACTGAAGTCGGGGCCAGACAACGCCGAACGCAGGTCGCCCCATGACGAAATGATCGGCAGTTTGACGAGATGGTCGCCAGAGAGCGTGAGCGCCGATCCGGACGCAGCAAAGAGGCCATTCAGCACGACTCCCAGCACCACCACGAGCAGCGCGCCAGGCAGCATCGCGAATCGTTTCATGAACGGTCGATCCCAGAGAATCAGGATCGCCAGTGCGAGAACACTCATGATCACGGCGCCGAGCTCAATGCGGTCGAGCGCGTTGTACAGCGCCGAAAACGTGTTCTCGTCGTTTATCTGCGCGAAGGTTTCGTCGCCTTCGGGATCGGCGTCGTACCCAACCGCGTGCGGGAACTGCTTGAGGATGATGATGATGCCGATGCCGCCGAGCATTCCGCGAATGACCGCATTCGGGAAGTAGTACCCGATCACGCCGGCGCGCAGGAATCCGAGCCCAATCTGAATGACCCCAGCGAGTATCACGGCGGTGAGAAACGCCGGGAAACCGAGGGTCGTGATGGCCGCCAGCACGATGGCGGTGAGCCCGGCGGCCGGGCCACTGACCATGAGATGGGATCCAGACGCCATGCCGACGACAATGCCGCCGATCACGCCAGTCACGATGCCGGACATGAGCGGCGCGCCCGAGGCGAGCGCGATGCCCAAGCACAGTGGGAGCGCCACGAGGAAGACGACGATCGATGCGCCGGCGTCCGATTTCCAGGACTGCTTAAACGAAGGGGTCCAGTTCGCCGTCGGTTCGTCGAGATGAAGTCTTTCTACGGTTCTGCTCATGGGTATCCGTATGAGTGCCGCGCGTGAGTGCGCGAGCATCTCGGTTGAGGTGCAGGGACACACCACCGGTGGTCGCTGGTGCGGCTGATGTGCGATTGCTGTGTGCGTCGCCCGGTCGGCGTGCAGCGGACCGGCGAAGGTGCCGGATCAGGGACCGGTGAACGTGGCTACGCCGGGCAAAGGCCTCAGGCGTGCCGACTGCGTATCAACAGCGCATTGGGTTTGAGCGCTGCGGGCCACGCGCTCGCAGTCGGTTGCTCCCGAACACAGGAGGGCCAATGACATTGTCCGATGTTGCCACTGGTGCTACTGGGGGACGCGCAGCCACGATGCGGTCACGACGTCCATGCCCAGAGCGCTGGGACCGATGGGCGCGCAAGTGGGTGCGCGGGGACATCCCTATCGCAGCACTCATGCGATCTGCGCTTTGACCGACAGAATCGAGCGCAGACGCAATCATCCCCCCGGTGCAGCCACTCGCCGCAACAGGTCGCGCACACGCTGCACTAAGCCCACGTTCGCCTGCGGGCAGCAGCAGCAACGCAAACGCTGACAGCGCGAGGGAGGAACAGCGGCGGATGAAGGTCCCGATGGCCATGCGAGTGTGCAGGATGCCCGCTGGATGTGTCAGACGACGCGTTAGCGAGGCACCTCGGTGGAACGGACAACGCTTCTAGGTAATTGGTCGCCCGGAAAACGGCTAGGGCGGCTGCGACGCGTCGCAACGACTCGCGTGATCCTTGCTCAGAACCCCGACAGCTTCGTGACACGCCCATTGAAGCCCACCGCCCACCCCGCGCGCGGCGACGCAAACCCCACCGACCAGTAGTTCATCGCGTCGATGACGGTCCACGACGTGCCGTTATCGCGCGAGTACACCGCACCCCGCGGACCGACTGCGACGACAACGGGCGACTTTGTGCGCGGTACATACACGCCGCCCCACACGCCCGTGCCAAGCGGTGGACTCGTGCGCGCTGTCCATGTTGCCCCGCCGTTGTCCGTGGTGGCGATCAATAGGTCACCCGCCGCTGCGCTGTTACCGCCGCCGAGTGCCATGCCGTGTTGTGTGTCGCGGAAGGCAATGGATTGTGGGCCGGAACCACTGCGCGTGGTGAGTGGCAGCGTATCGACGCGCCACGTCCGTCCGTAGTCGCGCGTGTGCAGCACGCGACCGTGATCCGCGTTGCTGGCCACTATCCATGCGTGCCCACCTTTCTGGGTGACGGCGCATGTGCCGCTGGCGGCGAAGCTGCCTTCGTTGGCCTGCGCGGCCGGCAGTGAGGTCGTCGGTATGCGAGTCCAATGGGCGCCGCCGTCGTCCGTCCGGAGCATCGCAATCGTTCCGTCAATCGCGTCGCCGATGACGATGCCGCGTTTTGCGTCCCAGAAGTCCATGCAGTCGTAGAAACCCTTGGGGTCGTCGTTCGTGAACTGCTGCGTCCACGTGGCACCGGCGTCTGTGGTTTTGTAAATGCGCGACGCGTTGCCGTTGCCAATGCTGAGCAGGAACGCGGTGCTCGCACTCACCGCATGCACATCGCGAAACTGCAGGGAATCGGCGCCGGGCACGCGCCCGGTTTGCCACGTAGTGCCGCCGTCGGTTGTGCGCACCCACGTGCCACGCGCACCACTGAGCCAGACGACTTGCTCGTTCACTGGGCTGACGGCGATGAGCAGCGACGTGGTGCCGCTCGTTTGTTCAGTGCGCACGACTTGCGTGAAGGCGAGTGCTGGAATGCAGGCGCAAATGAGGCAGAGGGCGGTTCGAAGCATCACAGAGTCGGTGAGTGTGGTTGCGCGACGGGCCTCCCACCAGAATGTTGGCAGACGCAGCGTTGCGCCATCGTTGCCCATGTTTAACCACACCCAGCATTGATGCCTGAGCGAACACCCCAATCGCCAGCACCCCGCACCTCGCGCCAGCGCTGTCGGCAATTTGTTGACGCCTACAAACGGCGTCGACTCGACAACGAGACTGACGCGATGACACCGTGACCGAGACGACCACGTCTGAGGGAGACGGCGTCGCTGTGCCGCTGCAAGAAGCCGTGCACCTGGACGATGCACGCGCCGCAGCCTTGCGCATTGTTGGGGTCGCAGTGCGCACACCGCTCGTGCGCCTGCCAGTCGAGAACAACGGCAACGAGATCTTTCTCAAGCTGGAGAACTTGCAGCCGATTGGTGCGTTCAAAATTCGCGGCGCCGCGAATAGGATGGCGCTCGCCAGCCCTGATGCGCTGGCGCAGGGCGTGTACACGGCCAGCGCGGGGAACATGGCGCAGGGCGTCGCCTGGTGCGCGCGACTTCGCGGTGTGCCGTGCAGAGTGGTGGTACCAGAACATGCGCCGCGCGCCAAAACAGACGCCATCGAACGACTCGGCGGCGAGGTGTTACGTGTGCCATTTGACGAATGGTGGCAGACGTTGCTGCGGCACTCGTATCCTGGCATGCAGGGGCTCTTTATTCACCCCTTTGCCGACGCTGGTGTGATGGCCGGCAACGGAACGATCGCGCTCGAAATCCTTGACGACTTGGCCGACGTTGACGTGGTGCTCGTGCCGTACGGCGGCGGTGGACTGGCGTGTGGTATTGCGTCGGTCGTTCGCGCGCTCAGTCCGCGCACGCTGGTGTTTGCGGTGGAAGTGGAGACGGCGGCACCGCTGACTGCGTCGCTTGCCGCCGGTGCGCAAACGGCCGTGCAATACATCCGGACGTTTATTGATGGTATGGGCAGCGGCGCCGTCGCGGACTCTATGTGGCCGCTGGCGCAATCGCTGCTCGATGGCACGATCGTCGTCACGGTCGGGCAGGTGGCGGACGCCGTACGCCTGCTCGTCGAGCGGTCGCGTGTCGTCGCCGAAGGCGCTGGGGCGGCACCGGTGGCTGCGGCGTTGTCCGGCGTGTTTCGTGGACAGCGTGTGGTTTGCGTGGTGAGTGGCGGCAACATTGACGCGCACCGACTTGCCGCGATACTCACGGGCTCAGTGCCCGAGTAGCAAATCGAGGTATCGCCAGACACACGCTGCACGTTGTCGACTGCAAGCCGATCATGTCGCCAATCGGCTATAGCAGTTGGCCGTTCCCGTGCGCAGCTTTGAAGGGTTCAACTTCCGCTGACGCGCCGCCGAGCGGCGCTGTCCCGGTGCGCACTTCACGTCTGTCCAGAAACTCCCCACCACACTATGGCAAAGATCAAAGTCGTAAACCCTGTCGTCGAGATGGACGGCGACGAAATGACGCGCATCCTCTGGCAGTTCATCAAGGACAAACTCATCCTGCCGTACGTCGATGTGCAACTCGACTACTACGATCTGGGAATGGAACATCGCGACGCAACGAACGATCAGGTGACGGTTGATTCGGCAAATGCGACAAAGAAGCACGGTGTCGCGGTCAAGTGCGCAACGATCACGCCCGACGAAGCGCGGGTGAAAGAGTTCGGTCTCAAGAAGATGTGGAAGAGCCCCAACGGCACCATTCGCAACATCCTCGGCGGCGTGATTTTCCGTGAACCGATCATCATGAAGAACATCCCGCGCCTGGTGCCGGGGTGGACGAAGCCGATTGTGATTGGGCGACATGCACACGCCGACCAATACAAAGCGACAGACTTCAGGGTGGCGGGCCCCGGCACGGTGACGATCACCTACACACCGGCCGACGGTAGCGCGCCGATGCAAATGGAAGTCGCGAAGTTTGGTGCCGACGGCGGTGTGGCGATGGGTATGTACAACTTCAACGATTCCATTCGCGATTTTGCGCGCTCCAGTTTCACATTTGGCTTGCAGCGCAATTTCCCCGTCTATCTGAGTACCAAGAACACGATTCTTAAGCAGTACGACGGCGCCTTCAAGGACATCTTCGAGCACGTCTTCCAGACCGAATTCAAGGCTGACTTTGATGCCAAGGGACTGACGTACGAACACCGGCTCATTGACGACATGGTGGCAGCCGCACTCAAGTGGGAAGGCGGCTACGTCTGGGCGTGCAAGAACTATGATGGCGATGTGCAGTCCGACATTGTCGCGCAAGGGTTTGGTTCACTCGGCTTGATGACGAGTGTGTTGCTCACGCCCGATGGCCGGACGATGGAAGCGGAAGCGGCGCACGGCACGGTGACGCGTCACTTCCGCGAACACCAAAAAGGCAACAAGACGAGCACGAATCCGATTGCATCGATTTTTGCCTGGACACGTGGACTCGCGCATCGGGGTACACTCGACGGTACACCGGCGCTGGTGTCGTTTGCGCACGCGCTCGAAGCCGTCTGTATTGAAGCGGTCGAGTCGGGCGAGATGACGAAGGATCTCGCGGTGCTCATCAGCAAAGAGGCGCCGTATCTCGACACCGAAGCGTTTCTTGACGCGATCGATCGTCGGTTACAAAACAAGATGGCCTAACGCAGCACGTCCACTCGCTCCGAGCTCATACTATATGAAGAAGTCGTGGATTTGTGGTGTGGTCACGTGCCTTGCGGTGGCGCGCGCTGCGCTCGCCCAGAACGCCGCACCGTCCGGTGTCCTGTCGGCAGACGTACTTGCGGGCATATCCGCGCGGTCAATCGGTCCCGGGTTGGTGACGGGGCGCATCGCAGACATTGAGATCGACCCCAAAGACTCCAACGTCTGGTATGTGGCGACGGCGTTCGGTGGCTTGTGGAAGACGGTCAATCGAGGCATCACGTTCGCACCGATCTTTGATGACGGCCCGTCATTCAGTCTGTGTTGTATCGTGATCGACCCGCGCAATTCGAACGTGTTGTGGCTTGGCACCGGCGAGAACCATAGCCAGCGCAGCGCACACTTCGGTGACGGGGTGTACAAGTCGGTCGATGCGGGTGTGACGTGGAAACGTGTTGGTCTCGAAACATCGGAACACATCGGCAAGATCGTGATTGATCCGCGCAACTCGAACGTGGTCTACGTCGCGTCGCAGGGCCCACTCTTTTCGGCGGGTGGTGAGCGCGGGCTGTACAAGACCACCGACGGCGGTGCGACCTGGAGCGCGGTATTGAGCATCGATGAGAACACCGGTATCTCCGATCTCGTGTTTGATCCGCGCAACGCGGACGTGCTGTTTGCCAGCGCGTACTCGCGTCGCCGTCATGTTGGACAGGCGATTGGTGGCAGTATGGCCGCTGGCATTTTTAAGTCGTCGAACGCAGGCCGATCGTGGACCAAGCTGACGAAAGGCTTGCCGCGATGTGACATGGGACGCGTCGCGCTCGCCATTGACGGACGCGCTGGCAACACCGAAGTGTACGCGTTGGTGGAAGCGCAAGCGGGCGCGTCGGGTTTCTATCACTCCACCGATGGCGGTTCGTCGTGGTCGCGGTACGGACGCACAGCTCCGGCGGCCGGGCGCGGTGGTGCGGCAGGTGCGGCTGGCGGTGCAGGAGGCGGCGCCGGTGGGCGTGGTTTCACGCCTGACACAACGGGTGGACGAGGTGGCGGACGTGGTGCGATTGCACCACCGGTTGATACGGCGGCGCAAGCGCTCGCGGCACGTTGTGCTGGAGTGTCGGACTCGACTCGTGGGATGGGACCAGGCACGTCGTGGTTCTCGACCGGTGCAGGGCAGTACTACTCGGAGTTGTTCATCGATCCGCATCGTGTCGGCCATATCTATTCGGTGTCGACGAACATGATACGAAGCACGGACGGCGGTGCCACATGGACGAACACGGGGTGGGACGCGGGACAGACGCCGCCGGCCATTCATGTCGATCATCATGACGTGACGTTTGACCCCGTCGACAAGAATCACATCCTCGTAGGCAATGATGGCGGCTTGTACGAAACGTACGACGCTGGTGCGACGTGGCGCTTCTTCACCAACCTGCCCATTACGCAGTACTACCGCGTGGGAATCAACAACGCGAAGCCGTTCTACTATGTGTGCGGTGGCACGCAGGACAATTTTTCGCAGTGTGGCCCGTCGCGCACCACAAACAACTGGGGCATTCGTACCAGCGACTGGTTCAATATTGTTGGTGGCGACGGATTTCAGGCGCACGGTGATCGTGAGGATCAGTACACCTTCTACGGCGAATCGCAGAACGGCGGACTGTCGCGTTTTGACATGCGGAGCGGGCGTGGGCAGGGGCTTAATCCCACTGGGCGAGTAGGCGGTGCGGGCGGCGGCGGTGGTTTTGGTGGTGACGAGAGTGGTGGGGCACCACCGGACACTGCAGCGGCTGGACGCGGTGGTGCGCCCGGCGGTCGCGGCGGAGCAGCGGGTGGCGGACGTGGTGCTGGTGGTGGTGCTGGTGGTGGTGCTGGTGGTGGTGCTGGTGCTGGTGGTGCTGGTGCTGGTGGTGCTGGTGCTGATGGTGCTGCTGGTGGTGGTGTAGTTGTTGTAATAGTAGTAGTAGTAGTAGTAGTAGTAGAG
>JAYSVL010000066.1:0-2680 GCA_043718595.1 Gemmatimonadaceae bacterium | reverse complement strand
CGGAATCGGGCGCCGTCCGGCTGCAAGTGCGCTCGGTCGGTGGCATACCGTTGGATGGCGCGCAACTTCGCATTGTGGCCACCGATCCGTGGCTTGAGTCGGACGAGCGCGGTCTCTTTGTCGTGACGCGAGTCCCCGCAGGGAACGCGTGGCTGCGCGTACGACGCATCGGGTACCGACCCGATTCCTTGCTCATCGTGACCTCATCCGGCAAGACGGTGGACACCGTCATGACGATGGAACGCGTGGCGGTCGATCTCGCGCCCGTCACCGTGCTCGGTCGACGGAATAGTCAGGGTCCGATGGCCGGATTCTATCGTCGACAAGCCACCGGAAGCGGTCGATACTTCACGCGTGCCGATATCGAACGGCGGGCGCCGTTCAATCTGACTGATCTCTTGCGCGGCATCCCCGGCATCCGAATCAATTCGCGCCAGCAAAACAACAGCGTGCGCATCCGCGGCAGTCGGTGCAATCCGTTGGTCTGGCTGGACGGACAAGGCCTGTTCGCCACGGATATCGACCTCGACGTACTCGATCCGATGTCGTTCGATGGTGTCGAGGTCTACAGCACGGCCAGTGTGCCCGTCGAGTTTCAGGGCAATCAGCGCGCGAGCAGCTCCTGCGGCACCATCCTGCTCTGGACGCGCCAGGGCGAACCCCGGAAAGCCAGCGCGCCAAAACGACAGAAGGGCGAGCCATCACCGGCGGCGCAGGTCGCGAGACTCCTTGATGAGCTGAAAGTGTATACGGCAGCCGACGTCGATACCGTCGCGCGCATCGACTCGATGAGTGTCATCCTTCCGGAGTATCCCGATTCGCTCTACGAAGCGCGCGCGCCGGGGCGCTTGCTGGCCGAGTTTATCGTGAGCGCCAACGGTACCGTGATCATTGAGTCGTACAGCGCTGTGACGACCACGCACCGCGATCTGGTTGAGCCCGTGCGGCGTGCGTTGGCCGCGCAACGATTCGTGCCGGCGGTTCGTCAGGGGAAGGCGGTGCAGCAGGTGCTACAACTGCCGTTCACCTTCGTGCCCGATTCGACCGCACGGCGACGGAAGCAAAATCCCCCGTCGCCCCGTACATTGCTTGATATTTGAAGGAATTCCCCGTACCATGCAGCTCCCCCCTGTGGAGAGCATCGCGTGAATGTGTTGGTCGTTGGTGGAGGGCCGGGAGGATTGTATGCGGCGCTTCTCATGAAGCGTCGTGATCCCAACACGATCGTGACGGTGATGGAGCGGCACCGTCCCAATGACACGTTCGGCTGGGGCGTGGTACTCTCCGACCAGACGGTCGCCAACCTGGCGCTCGCCGACCCCGAAAGTGGCGCCGCCATCGCGCAGGCGCTGCACCACTGGGACGACATCGAGATTCACTTCGCCGGGCGCGCCATTCGGTCGGGAGGCCACGGCTTTAGCGGCATTGGTCGCAAAGCACTGCTGGCCATCCTGCAGCAGCGATGCCGCGATGTGGGCGTGCGCCTCTCGTTCGAGCACGAGGTCTCGGCCGACACGATCGAGGCCACCGTCGTCACGGCGCGTGCTGACCTGGTGATTGTCGCCGACGGCATCAACAGCCGCATTCGTGAACGATTTGCGAGCACGTACCGTCCCGATATCGACCTGCGCCGCTGTCGCTACGTCTGGCTGGGGACACCGCGCCGATTCGATGCCTTCACGTTTGCGTTCGCCGAAACGCCCGGAGGCTGGTTTCAGGCGCACGCCTACCAGTTTGACGGCGAGACCAGCACGTTCATCGTGGAGGCACCGCATGACGTCTGGGAGCACGCTGGTATTGCCAGCATGTCCGATAGCGACTCGCGCGACTTCTGCGCCACGCTGTTTCGCGACCTGCTGGATGGCGCACCGCTGTGGAGCAACGCCGCGCATTTGCGTGGCTCGGCGCAGTGGGTTCGTTTTCCGCGCGTCACGTGCGCGGACTGGGTGCACTGGGTTGACGCCAGCTCACCGCGTGTGCCCCTGGTGCTGCTGGGCGATGCGGCGCACACGGCGCATTTCTCCATTGGCTCGGGCAGCAAGCTCGCCCTTGAAGATGCGATCGCGCTCGACGCGCACGTTGCGGCGCACGCAGGGAATCTGCCCGCAGCCCTGGCGGGCTATCAGGTCGAGCGGTCGGTCGAGGTGCTGAAATTGCAGAATGCCGCGCGCAACTCCACTGAGTGGTTCGAGCATGTCGAGCGGTACGCGCGATTGGCACCCGAGCAGTTTGCCTATTCGCTGCTGACACGCTCGCAGCGTATCTCGCATGAAAACCTGCGCGTTCGCGACCCCGCGTACGTGGCAGCGTTTGAGCGCTGGTTCGCCCAGCAATCGGGTGTGCTGGTGCCGCCCGAGTCCACTGCACCGCCAGCCATCTTCACGCCGTTCACGGTGCGTGGCGTCACACTCGCCAACCGGATCGTGGTTTCACCGATGGCGCAGTACTCAGCCGATGTCCACGGCTCGCCAACCGACTGGCATTTGGTGCATCTTGGCGCGCGCGCGACCGGTGGTGCCGGACTCGTGATGACCGAGATGACCTGCGTGGCAGCCGATGCGCGCATTACGCCGTCGTGCCCGGGTCTCTGGAACGCGACGCATCGCGACGCGTGGTCACGCATCGTTCGGTTCGTATGCGAGCACACGACCGCCAAACTTGGATTGCAACTCGGGCACGC
>JAYSVL010000065.1:0-2685 GCA_043718595.1 Gemmatimonadaceae bacterium | reverse complement strand
TAGGTGTTGAACCATCGGTTGTTTATCTGATGGACGGATGCAACCGGGTCCGTCGCACTTGGGGCTGGATGCAACACCTTTGGTTTGACGCATTTCCGGCTGCAAAGTAAGTTAGCGAGTCGAGTTACATGATCGTCGTCACGAACGATCCCCACCCTCCGTCACGCGGTGTCGCGCGCGCGCCCCACACATACCCCTAGCGACTCGCACGCTCTGGCGAGCGGCATCGCCGCTCCCCGTTCCTCCACCACCACACCTGGCTCCTTCATGAAGCAACAACTCCTCACGGTCTGGCTGGCCGCTTGTCTCCTGGCGCCGCCTCTCGCGGCGCAAGAGAAACTCGTGAGTGGCACCGTCACGCGTGACGCGAGTGTTCCCCTGTCCGGGGTCTCCGTCATCGTCAAGGGCACCACGACGGGCACACAAACGAACCTGCGCGGCGCCTTCACCATTCGCGCCACCCCAGGCACCGTGCTGCAGTTTCGCCTCATTGGCTACGTCGCGCAGGAGCGCGCGGTCGGCAGCGCGAACAGCTATGACGTGCAGCTCGAGAAATCTGCCGCGAATCTGGACGCGATGGTGGTCACGGCGCTCGGGCAGGAGGTCAGTCAGCGAACCATTGGCGGTGCGCAGCAGACCGTCACCGGTGCCGACATCGCGCAGACCGGCCGTGAGAATTTCATCAATGCGCTGCAAGGCCGAGTCGCTGGCGTCGAGGTGAACAGTTCCTCGGGCGTGCCAGGGTCGTCGAGCTCGATCACCATCCGTGGCGTGAGCTCAATCAGCGGCAGCAACCAGCCGTTGATGATCATCGACGGTCTCCCGCTCGACAATAAAACACTGAATACGGGTGTGCTCGCGTCGGACGCGCCGGGCTCGGCGACGGCGTTCAGCAATCGCGGCGTCGACTTTTCCAATCGCTCCTCGGACATCAATCCCGAAGACATCGAGAGCATGACGATCCTCAAGGGCGCCGAGGCAGCCGCGCTCTACGGTATCGACGCGGCGAACGGGGCGATTGTTATCACGACCAAGCGCGGCAAGGCGGGCACGGGCGGTTTCGAGTACAGTAATTGGTTCCGTATGGACAACGTGCGCGCCAACCCCGAAATCCAGCGCGCCTATGGCCCCACGTCGGCGACGGGTGCGACGCTCACCACCTTCCAGTACTTTGGCCTGCCGTATGCGACTGGTACGCAGCTATACAACAACGTCGATGGCTTTTTCCGGACGCCGGTGTCCCAGCAACACACACTGACGTTTAGCGGCGCGTCTCCCGACAACCGCGTCAACTATCGCATCTCGGGCAATCTCAACAGCAACCTTGGTGTGGTGCCCACGTCCGATCTCAATCGCATCAATCTCACCGGTGCGTCGCAGGCGCAGGTGAACAGGTACGTCAAGGCTGACCTGTCCATGATGTACATGCAATCGGAAAACAACCAGCCGTTCAAAGGCGACAACGGCCCGCTGCTCGGCCTGCTTTTGTGGCCACAGTCGGATCAGGCGTCGGACTACCTAACGGCGGCCGGTACACGTCGTCGCATCACGCTGCTCGCGCAAGGCTCGGAGACGGACAACCCGTACTTCAGCGTCAACAAGAACATCATCAACGCGAAGACGACGCGCTTCTTCCCGAATCTCGGGCTCACGCTGACGCCCTTCTCCTGGGGCTACATCAAGTCAAACGTTGGTGTCGATAACTACACCAACAGCAACCTCATCGTCCGCAATCCGGAGAGCGTCACGGGCTTTTCGAACGGCGGCATTCTCGACAATGCGGTCGACGTCACGCGCAACATTAATGTGCAGACGATCTTTAACATCAATCGCTTCAACATCACGAAGAGCCTGACGCTTTCCGGGCTGGTTGGCCAATCGCTGCAGGACGCGAAGTCTACAGTCAATGCAGAGAGCGGTCGCCAATTCCTCGATCCAAACTTCGTGTCGGTCAACAACACCGAGGTCGCAACCCGCTTCGCCCGCACCTCGATCGCGCAGCGCCGTCTGCTCAGCGCATTTGGCCAGATGCAACTGGGCTTCCGCGACTATCTCTACGTTACCGTCACGGGGCGTAACGACTGGACGTCGACGATTCCTGTCGAGCGTAACTCGTTCTTCTACCCATCGGTGTCCGGCTCCTTCATCCTCTCCGACGCCATCCCGGCGATCGGTCGTGTGATGACGGTCAAGCTGCGGAGCAGCTACGCCGAGGTGGGCAAGGATGCGCAACCGTATTCGTATCGCCCGTCGCTTGAGTCGAAGACCACCACCGGCGGCGGTTACGGTTACGGCTTTACGGGGCCAAATCTCAAGCTTGCCCCCGAGTTTGTGCGATCGAGGGAAGGCGGGTTCGAGTTAACGGCATTCGATGACCGCGTCGGCATTGATGCGACCTACTACAACAAGATTACCAAAGACCAGATCGTCCAAAACATCCGCGGCAGCTACGGCACGGGTTTCATCCTCTTTAACCTCAATGGCGCGCGGACGAACAACGTTGGTGTGGAGGTGGTCGGCCGCTTCACGCCGATCAGGACGCGCAACCTGACCTGGAACGTCACGGCCAACTACGATCAATCGCGCGGCAAAATTGTCGCGCTGCCAAACGCACTGCCTGAGTCGTATCAGTCTGACACCTGGCTCTACGGCAACATCCGCAACGGTGGCGGGCCCGGGGTCTCG
>JAYSVL010000064.1:0-2688 GCA_043718595.1 Gemmatimonadaceae bacterium | reverse complement strand
ATACTCTCGGGCGCGTACCCACAGCTGGCGATGCGTGAGATGCCTGCCATGCCCACCTGCGCCCGATATGACAGCTTGGTGTCGATTGACAATCGATCACCTTGTGCGCTCATCACCAGCGAGTCGCGTCGATACACGTACTGGTGACAAACCGCGCCCCCAAGTGCGAGGCACTGCGCCTGATTGAGCGAGTCGCGCACCGGGAATAACGAATCCAGCGACGGTCGGAGCGATCGCAGCGCGTACGTGACGTGCACCGGTACGACAGCAAGCGTTGGCAGCGCTGGCACGACGGCGACTGACACTGGCGTGGGGTCCACCGCGACCGACGTACTGCCCCCACACGCTACAACAAACGAGCTGCCGACAGCAGCGACCACGTGCGAACGAGTGATACGTCCGGTCAGATTCGGTCTCATCGCCATCGTATGCCTCGTTCTGCCGTGGCTACATGCATCGTCACCGCCTACCCCGAAACGGGCCGTGAGATCGCTCCTGCCGCATGCACGCGGCCACTACCACGCGCGCTCGGCCCCAGTCCAGTCAAGAAAACTTCCACTCCGTGCTCGCGATAACTGATTGGCCACGGTGAGCAGCCCCAGCGCCACTTCGTCAATCGGCACCAGGAACGAAGGCAAGTCCGGCGTGGTGGCAACGTTGCCCGGGTTTCCGATGCACACCGTGATCTGCTGTTCGGCGAGATCATTCGCCATCGCCCGCATCAGCATGTGGAGCGCTGCCGCACTGCCGCAGGTTCCGTAGTCGCCGCCTTGCGTCTTGCCGGCGAGTGAACCAAGCCCTGTACTGACGACGAGGATGCGTGCGTCATCACCTTGTACCAACCATGGCAGCAACGTGCGCACGAGCACAAGCGGCGCGATCGCGCCACGGCGAAAGCGCTCGACGAGGCCCGTTCCCGAGAGCGTCGGCAGCGCATCATCGCGGGCCACGTCGGTGATTTTGTCATGCGGCCCGGGTTCAGCCGGTGCGATGACGAGTAAGTCGAGCGATTCCGTAAGTGACTCAAGCACGGGAATCGCGTCCGCCACCGACGCGGCATCCGCCGGATCGAGGGCAAGCAGTTCGAGTCCCGGAAATTCGGCGCGCAGGTCGGCCAAAATGGGAACGCGTGCCGGGTTGCGCGCCGCCGCGTACACTTTGTCGCCGCGCAACAGGCTCTGTCGCACGAGTTCGACGCCCAGCGGCCCTGCTGCGCCGGTCACGAGCGTACGACGGGCCGACTTGGCGTTCACGCGCCCTCCAGTGCCGCGCGCTGTTCTTCAAGCACACGTGCCACGGCGGCCACGCTAGCGTCGATGACGCGCGGGGGATTCGCTCCAATGACGTCTGCGCGTACTTGATGTACGTCAGTCAGCATGCCGGGATCCTTGAGCACGTGGCCAGTGAGCACGCACACGACGCGATCATGCGCGCGGATCACGCCGTTCGCCACGAGACGGCGCACACCAGCAAGACTTGCGGCGCTAGCCGGCTCACAGCCAACGCCAGCGGCATCAATGGCCACCTTGGCGGCAATGATCTCGTCGTCGGAACACGCGAGCACAATGCCGTCCGTTTCGCGAATGGCCCGCACCCCGCGATCCCAGGAGGCAGGATCGCCAATACGAATTGCCGTGGCGACAGTCTCCGCGCTGACCACATAGCGCGTCGCAAACTGTTCCTGGTAGCTCGTGGCAAACGGTGCCGCGCCAGCGGCCTGCACCGCCACCAATCGTGGAACTCGCGCGATAAGTCCAAGGGCGAACGCCTCACGCAGTGCCTTACCGAAGGCCGCGGTGTTGCCGAGGTTGCCCGCGGGCAGCACGAGAAAGTCCGGCGGCTCCCAATTCAGCTGTTGCATCAACTCAAATACGATGGTCTTCTGCCCTTCAATCCGCCACGGATTGATGGAGTTGAGTAAGTAGATATTCAGCTCGCGCGCGGATTGCTGTACGAGTCGCAAGCAGGTGTCAAAATCGCCGCGCACCAACAGCGTTCGCGCACCATAGGCGAGGGTCTGCGCAAGTTTGCTGGCCGTTACCTTGCCTTCTGGCACAAACACCAGACCGGGAATTCCCGCGTGCGCGGCATATGCAGCAAGTGAAGCCGAAGTGTTACCTGTCGACGCGCAAGCGACCGCGCGCGCACCAATCCGCACCGCCTGCGTCACACCAACCGTCATGCCTCGATCTTTGAAAGACCCGGTCGGGTTGTGACCCTCGTGTTTGATCATCAATCCGTCGACGCCAACCCAGCGCGACAAGACATCGCGAGACAACAGCGGCGTGTTGCCCTCCGGATGACTGACGATACCGTCCGCAGCATCGGGCATCACGAGCGATTGGAATCGCCAGACGCCAGACGCGTGTCCGAGCGGACGCGCGCAGCAGTGCTGCGCGAACGCGCGTTGCATCGACACCGCACTGAGGGCCACGCCATCATCGTCGGCCGGGAGCGCGTGCACAATGTCAAGTAAGCCACCGCAGGTCACACACGCTGGCGACGCGTCGTGTGCGTCATACTCTGCAGCGCATTGCGCGCAGCGCTGCATGCTCTTCGCGCCAACAGGCAAAAACGTGGTCGACATGGTGTGGTGCATTGGCTGGCGAATTGAAGATGCTGTTACGTTGTCGCGAGCTGCCATCGCGCACCCTCGAAATCAATCGTCGCGACACGCGCCGAACACGC
>JAYSVL010000629.1:0-2977 GCA_043718595.1 Gemmatimonadaceae bacterium | reverse complement strand
ACGAAACAGACAAGAGGCGCGGAGCCGCTTGGGGAGGGTGAGGACGACCTGCCGGTGCGGTACCGGCGCGAGGAGCGTCGTGTCCAGCCACTGGGTCCAGATGGCGAGTCGCTTGGCATGACAACTGGGGCAGAAGTACCGGCACTTGCACGAGAACGCCAGCAGATACTCGTGGGCGCACGCATCGCAGCGGATGCGAAGCCGTGCTCCAGCACCCCGCACGCGAGGAACTTGTCGGCCACCTGCGCCACGACCGGACGCCACGGACCGTGCTCACGCGCAAAGCGCCCGTCGTAGACCCGTCTGCAGCCGCTGCAGATGGTCCGACACCAACCGAAAGAGTGGCGAGGCCTGCGGGCGCCGGGGGCTATAGACGCCACGCGCCGCCGGTGCCGCGTCGGGCATACGCGCTCCGGGACCAAGGAGCGCCCAGCATACGCCCGACGCGAGCGCGGACCGTCACCCTTCCGTTGCGCGACGGGCTGTTTCGCCGCAACGTCCGCGCGTCGTCGTACGAGAATGGGAGTCGCACGTGCCACGGTCCGGGACACCGCCTGCTCTACCGTCGGCGGCGCCGTGACGCGCAGCGTGCGCAACGACGTGGGCGTACGTCGGGCTCAAACCTTGCTGTTTGTTGTTTGGCTGTTTGTTGTTTGGCTGTTTGTTGTTTGGCTGTTTGTCGTCTAGCTGTTTGTTGTCAGGTGTTTGGTATGTGGTGTTTGTCGCTACCTGTCGCCACGCAGCCTACATCGCTCACACGCGCTGGCGACGACGCACAGCTGCAATGCCGAGCAACCCAGCGACGAACAACGCGTACGTGCTGGGCTCTGGCGTGACCGTTTCGGCGTAGATGAAATCATCCATCACCACCAGGTCACGCGTCGCTGCGCCCGGCACTGGTCCATCAAGCACGCCGGCCGCGAGTGCCGTGTTGCCACTGGTGATGCGCACACGACTCACCAAGGACGACCCAAAGCTCACGCCAAGGAACGAAAACATCCCAGTTGGCGCGAAGAAGATGCCGAGCGAGGAGTTGGCGCTGTCAAAGAATTGCAGCGAGGTTGTGCTGGCGAGATCCACGTCACTGAATACAGCGCCGAAGCCACGTGTGACGGCCGCGGTTGGCGAGCCGGCGATAAAGAAGTTCACGTCGACGATATTGCTGCCGATCGCCGTGAACAACCGTTCGGTACTAAAGGTGTCAAACACGTTGGCATACGTCGGGTCAATGTTGCCGAATTCAACCGGCGTACCTGATGCGGCGTTGGCGCTCAAAGCGAAACCGGAGCCGGTCGTGCTGAAGACCACGCCGCGTGGCGAGTTGACGTTAAAGAAGTTGGCGGGCAATGCATTCGGCGCCGAGAATGCGTTGGGCACAGCATCCCAGTTGATCTCACGCCGTCCAGTGCCAAACGATCCCGCGACGTTTGGGTTGAGCGGGCCGAGCGACGCACGGAACGCATCGACCTGCGCCTGAATGGCCGCGGCGTTTGCGCCACCTGCTGAAGTTGTGACCTGCGCCTGCGCAAGGCTCGCAACGGCGAGGGTGGCGACGCCGAGCATCATGGCGTGACGTATGCGTGGCGGCGGTGTTGCACGACGGCGCGACAGACAGAACATATAAGCTCCATGGAGGGGACGGAGAACGCCGCGTGCAATGCTCCGCGACGCATCGTGGAAACCCATGCTCGCGCGCTTTGCTAACGCGTGCAAGCGTTCTGAACCATGCGAGCGCTCGTCATTCGTCGACGCGAGTGACGTAGCTCACAGTGACACGAACTCAACCATGAAGATCTTTCTTAGTTACGCCTCGCAAGATCGCGCCGTCGCCGACCAGATCAATCGCGCTCTGTTGGAGCAAGACACACCGAGATCTTTCGTACGCTGATCCGCCTTGCCTTGGCCGCGAGCAACGGCGCGAATACATCGGCGATGAGTGGCTCCGCCGAAGCGTGTTGCTTACCTCGCATTTCAGGACGTACGCTCGACCGACGTTCTGGGCAGGTTCAGCATCGCCACCGGTCCTGCCGGTGACGCGAGAAATAGTGACGACTCGCGTCTTGCGTTGGTTCAAGGTGCGGGCTGCCGTTGTTTTCGGTCATAGATCGGAGCTCAGGAAACAATTCAGGAAGACTCATATCACTATCATACCCGGAGAAATCGTCGAGCTATTAGTACGTGGATAAAAGGGCACGATGCCTTGTCGGAGCGATAGGTCACCGCCTTGGCCGTCCCCCAGCGCGACGGGATTCCGGGCGCAGTACCGCGCGAGCCGGGTGGCAAAGGCGCGGTCATCCTCCGACACCCAGATTGCAGGTGATACAGGACGAGATGAGGGCCAGTGTGCGTTACTTAGCCACTACTTAGTCAATCTTAAGTGACTAAGTAGTCGCCAATCCACGGATCAGCTCCTTTCCAGCGCGGCCAAACCCACCTGCGTCGTTACGTACCGCTGCCGAGGAGACCGTGGCGACGCGCTGGTTGGCGCCAAGAGCCTCTCGGCAAGCAGTGGGCGAATGTAGCGCGCCATGAGATGGCTGGCATGCGTCAGCTCCAGGTGTGCCGCGATGACACGCCGCGATCTTGGCTCCAGGCAGAGGCGCAGGATCTCACGCCTGAGTGGATCGAGGCGAACATCAGTGCCTGCGCCGTTGCGCCGGATCGCGTCTCGGGTCGGCACTGGCCACCATGCTGCCGACCGTTCGCGGCCAGCGTCGGGTTGACGGCCATGCGAATCCCTACATTTGTCCTAGTCGAGCCACTTCCAGGCAGGAATCACACGAACCAGGCGGCCCTGCTCCGTGAGCGTGTCTTCCTGATCGCGTGTGATGACCAGCAGGTCGCGCTCTCGATGGTGCGTGCGACCGGAGAGCGTAGCTGCCTGCATCAGCCCACGGAGTTCACGTGGTCGGTTCTCGGGCGTCAGCCGCGCACAACACTGGATGGCGTGTGTGTCCGTCACGAAATCGCACTCCCA
>JAYSVL010000628.1:0-2978 GCA_043718595.1 Gemmatimonadaceae bacterium | reverse complement strand
TCAAAGAGCTCATCGCCAAACGAGTGACCATCACGTCAACGCTAACAATCTTCGAGACCTTCACCCCCGGACGTCCCATCGGTGCCGGTCTCGATATGCTGCTGCCGCAGTTGCGTGAACAGTACGAGCAGCGCCACGCCGCGACATCGAAACTCACCACATCGACGTACACGAAGCTGTTTCCGAACGGCATGGCGCTGGAACGTGCATTCGCCCGCGCTGGCGGCACACTTGTTGTCGGCACTGATCCCACGGGTGGTGGTGGACTCGTACCCGGCTACTCCAATCAGCGTGCGATCGAATTGCTCGTCGAGGCGGGATTCACGCCGCTCGAAGCGATTCGCATTGGTACGCTCAACGGTGCCACGTATCTTGGCCGAGGCACTGTCGCCGGTTCGATCGCCGTTGGCAAGCAGGCAGATCTGGTAGTCATCAACGGCAATCCGGCAGCGCAAATCGGCGACATCCGAAACGTCCACTTGGTATTCAAGCAAGGAGTAGGCTACGACCCTGCGCTCCTCAGGCAGTCGGTGCAGGGCAAAGCTGGTCTGTATTGACGGCGCACGTTCGCCGTTCCTTGATCGATCGCGAGATAACGACTGTCGACGCGACTGGACGTGAACGACAACCAGCGCGACTTTTCGCACACCCTCTTTCGCCGCGCGCCGCCCCATGATCATTCGCAGTCCGTATCCTGACGTCGACATTCCGGACACGCCACTCGTGCCCTTTGTTTTGCAGCGCGCGCAGGCGTTGCACGACAAAACCGCCATTGTGTGCGGCGCCACCGGCCGCTCGTACACCTACGGCGCGCTCGCTGACGCAATCAACCGTGTCGCCGCGGGCCTGCACGCACGTGGTGTGAAAAAGGGCGACGTGGTTGGTGTCGTCAGTCCAAACATCCCCGAATTCCCGATTGCGTTTTACGCCATCGTGCAGATCGGCGCCATCTGTTCCACAGTCAATCCCATCGCGACCGCGGAAGAAATCGGTGCACAGTTTGCCGACTCAGAGGCCGTTGCGCTGTTTACGATTCCGGCGATGGTCGAGAAGTGTCAGGTGGCCGCGCGTCTGGCGTCAACCGTGCGCGAGATCTACGTGTTCGGCGAGGCCGATGGTGCCATACCCATGTCGGCACTGATGCAGCACGGCAATACACCACCGCACGTGGACATCGACCCGGCCAACGATGTGGCCGCGCTGCCGTATTCCAGCGGTACGTCTGGAATCCCTAAGGGCGTGATGCTCACGCACCACAATTTGGTCGCCAATCTCTGTCAGCCCGGCGCGCAGCTTCCCATGCGCGAAGACGATCGCATCCTTGGTGTGCTGCCGTTCTTTCATATCTACGGCATGATCGTCATCATGAGCGGCGCGCTCGTCAACGGTGCAACGATTGTCTCGCTCCCGCGTTTCGAACTCGAACAATTTCTGCAGGTCTTGCAAGATCAGCGCATCACGCTCGCGTACGTCGTGCCGCCCATCATCATTGCGCTGGCCAAGCACCCGGCGGTGGCCAACTACAATCTCAGCACGCTGCGCATGATTGGCAGCGGTGCGGCACCACTTGGGCCGCAGATCGCCGGCGCGTGCGCGGAGCGCCTGCAGGTGCGCGTGCGACAGGGTTACGGCCTGACGGAAACGAGCCCCGTCACGCACTTCCATCCGTACGATGGCGACGAAAACGATTACGCCTCTGTTGGTCCTGCGATCGCCAACACTGAGTGCCGCATCGTTGATCCTTTCACCGAGCAGGATCTGCCCGTTGGCGAACGTGGCGAGTTATGGATTCGCGGACCACAGGTCATGAAAGGATACTTCAACAAGCCCGAGGCCACGGCGGCCTGCATGACCGCCGACGGCTGGTTCAAGTCGGGCGACATTGCGATCGTTGATGATCGTGGCTGGTTTCAGATTGTCGATCGCGTCAAGGAACTCATCAAGTACAAAGGCCTGCAAGTTGCGCCAGCCGAGCTGGAGGCGGTGCTGTTATCACACCCGTCCATTGCCGATGCCGCGGTTATCCCAATTCCGGATGACGACGCCGGCGAGATACCCAAAGCCTACGTTGTCACGCGCGCGCCGCTGAGCGCTGACGCGATCATGGCCTATGTTGCGGAACGTGTGTCGCCGTATAAGAAAATCCGCGCCGTGGAATTCACCGACACGATTCCCAAATCGCCGTCCGGTAAAATCCTCCGGCGTGTGCTCGTCGACAAAGAACGCGCCGCTCGCCGCACCGCATGACCGCCATCATCCACTCACCACACATCGCCACGTTATGACAGCATCTCGCCTCGGCATCGGATTCGTCGGCTCCGGATTCAACACCCGCTTTCACATGCTCGGCATGATTGGTGTGCGTGATGCCGACGTGCTCGGCGTGTGGAGCCCTAACCCGAAGAATGCGGCGTCGGCGGCCAAGTATGCGCGCGACCTCGAAGTGGGTGAGGCAAAAGCGTACAAGAGCATCACCGCGATGGTGGCTGACCCGGCCATCGACGCGATCTGGATTAACGGACCGAATCAGGCGCGCATCGAGAACGTCGAAGAAATCGTGAGCGCGGTGACGTCGGGCAAAGGCACACTCAAAGGCATCGCCTGTGAGAAGCCGCTGGGACGCACCGTCGCCGAAGCGAAACATCTGCTCAAGCTCGTGGAGAAGGCCGGTATCAAACACGGCTACCTGGAGAATCAGGCATTCGCTCCACAAGTGCAGACAGGACACAATCTGCTGTGGAAACGCGGTGCGGCCACGACCGGGCGACCGTACCTCGCGCGCGCGGCCGAAGAGCATAGTGGACCGCACATGCCGTGGTTCTGGAACGGCGCACAACAAGGTGGTGGCGTGCTCAATGATATGATGTGCCACTCGATCTTGCTCGTGCGACAGTTGCTCTCGCCTCCGGGTGCACCACTCTCATTGCTCGTGCCGAAACGCGTCACTGGTCACATCGCGTCACTCAAGTACACGCGCA
>JAYSVL010000627.1:0-8910 GCA_043718595.1 Gemmatimonadaceae bacterium | reverse complement strand
ACGCGCCGTACCAATGCTGGCGCGTCGTGGCGACGATGAGGAATACGGTGCGACGTGGTCACGCTTTCGTCTCGAGTATCAGCGCAACGAACAGTACGGCGAGCCATCGTCACCTACGCATGCGTTGCGCGCGCACGACGAGGGATCACGGCACATCGTCGAGGCACGAGGCACTTCGGGCGACGTCACCGTGCTTGTCCCGATACGCCGCGCCGACGTTGCCGCGATGACCGTGCTCACACATCGCACGGGCAACGAACAGGGCTTCGCGATGATCACCGTTACGCCCCCGGTTGTGTCGGCGGCGCGGTCCACACCGCGTGACCTGACGTTTGTCGTCGATGTGTCCGGCTCCATGCAGGGACGCAAACTGGAACAAGCCAAGGCGGCCGGCGAAGCCCTGCTGGCCACATTGCAACCAGCCGATCGTTTTCGCGTCATCGACTTCTCGACCGACGTACGTTCGTTTCGCACCACATGGTCTAGCGCGACGGCCGAGAACGTGCGCGCCGCGCGACGCTATCTGAACGACCTGCGCGCCGAGGGTTCGACAAACATCAGCGAAGCGTTGCGTACGGCGCTGGAGAACGACACGCGCGATGACAGCCGACTGCCGCTCGTTGTCTTCGTGACCGACGGCGAACCCACCGTCGGCGAACGCAACCCCGACGCGATCGCCGCACTCGCTGCCCGCTTTCGCGGTGAACGACGCGTGTTCACCGTGGGCGTCGGCACGGGCGTGAATGCTGCGCTTGTCGAACAGCTGGCCACGCAAGGACACGGCACGGCGCACTTTGTCCGCGACGACGAATCGCTGGAAAGCGCCGTTGGCCTGCTGGCGCGTCGCCTGTCGACACCGGTACTCACCGACGTACGCGTCACTGCCAACGGCGTCCGTCTCAGCGGACTGCAGCCTGCCGATCGCGCGGACGTCTTCGCGGGGCAAGATCTGGTCGTGCTCGCGCGGTACGACGGCAGTGGCGATGCAACGGTGCGTCTCGAAGGGCGTTCGGCGTCAGGGCCAATCACGTGGAGCACACGCGCGCACTTTGTTGATCACGATCGGGCCAATCCGTTCGTCGCACGACTGTGGGCCGCGCAACGCATTGGCTGGCTCGCGGCCGAAAAGCGTCGGAACGGCGGCACATCCGAGCTCGACGCCGAAATTCGCGCGCTCGGCGAACGTTATGGCATTCCCACCGAGTTCTCGTCGTACCTCGTCGTCGAACCTGGGATGAAGGTCGCCAACGGCGTCACCGATCGACGCGACCGCGTTCAGGGCTTCGGCTCACCCGTCGCTGCGGCAAGCGGCATCGCCGCCGGGTCGGCCCAAGCAGCGCCAGTCGCAACCCGCGCCGATGTGCAGTTTGAAGCGGCACGGTCCGCGGCCAAGCAGCGGGCGGCGACGTCACTCTCGGCACTTGATGCCCTCGCCGAGAAACGCAGCGAGCAAAAACAGGTGAACAGTCGTCGGTTCACCCTGGTCGGCGGCGTGTGGACTGACGCGCGCGTAACGTCAGCCATGCGCGTGATGGCGGTGCGACCGTACTCCGCGCTGTACTTTGAACTCATGCGCCGTCTCCCGGACCTGGCAGAAGCATTCGCACTTGGCGATCAGGTGATCGTCGCCGGACGCACCGTGGCGATCGCCCTCAAAGCCGACGGCGACGAACGGGTCGACGAACTCAAGATCACCAATCTCCTGCGCGACTGGTAACGCTCGAGATGAACGACGAAGCGCTGGAACGTCTCTTCCGACTCTATCACGTGCCGCTCGTGCGTTATCTCACACGACGACTCGGCGATCGCGATTGGGCGGAAGAGATCGCGCAAGAGACGTTCCTGCGCGCGCTTCGACAAGACACACTTAGCAGCGAACGATCGTGGCTCTTTGCCGTGGCGACCAACCTCGTGCGCGACGACGCGCGTAAGGAGACCCGTCGGCGGAATCACTTGCAACAACTCGCCGATGAAGAACGCGGACGCGTGCAGGAGCCCGATACGACATCAATCGAGCGCGCGCACGAACGTGACCTTGCGCGACGCGCTGTCGACGCACTCGGCGAGAAAGACCGGCTCGCCCTGCTGATGAAGGAAGAAGGATTGAGCTACACCGAGATCGCCGAAGCACTCGACTTATCTGTTGGATCGATCGGCACCACACTCGCGCGTGCGCGACGTCGACTGACGGAATCGTATGAAGCACTGCAGCAAGATACGCGGTACAGCGGAGGGACACGTGGAGCATCTTGACGAAGGGTTGGCGCACGCCTGGATCGACGGAGAGCTGTCGGCCGAGGAGGCGACGGCGTGGGACGCGCATGTGCGCGCGTGCGCCGCATGTGCTTCGGTCGTCGCTGAGGCGCGTGGGTTCATTGCCGCAACCTCACGGATTGTCGCACAACTCGATCATGTGCCGTCGGGAGTGATTCCCGTCGCACCGGCGGCGGCGCGCACTCCAGTTCTGCAAACGCCAACCACCGACTCGCATGCGGCGCGTCGCGCGACTGCGCGCGCGAAACGTGCGTGGTGGCGACATCCCGCGCTCGCCGTCGCCGCCGTGCTCAGTGTGACGACGTTGGGTTGGTTGTCGCTGCGTGGTGATGCGCCGTCGGTCGCAACCCTTCCTGCGCCACGCACGCCAACAGCCGACGTCGTGTCAGTGCCGCCTGTTGACGTGAGCGCGTCGGCGGCAGCGCCGCGCACCGAGTCGAAAGCGGCGCGTGCACAACAGAACGCTGCGCGTGCGGCGCGGATGGATTCGATCGCAGCGGGCGCGGCGGCGGGCGCTCCGGTAGTGGCCGCGACAGAACGCCGTCAACTCGACGGTCGAACATCGCGAGTTCGAGCAATGGCGGACGCGGCGACCAACACGGATGTCGCGAAGATGCGCGCACCATCAGGAGTGCTTGGTGCGACGTCCGGAGCGACGTCAAGAGCCGTGCCCGCGGCAGCGGCTCCCGCTTCGGCGACAGCAATCGCCATCCCGGCACCGGCCCAGGCACCGCAATCGGCGGGGATGAGCGCGGCGCAAGCGGCTGGCCGCAGCGCAGAGCCATCGGCACTTGCTGCTCCGCTCCGCAGCACGGTGGCCGCAAAGCGCGCCGAACAAGCCGAGCGAGCGAGTCTCGCCGGTTGTTACACGCTCGCACGCGCACCAAACGCATCGGTGGCGGCGACGATGCAGCTACCATCGCGCATCCGACTCACCGACAGCGTGCGCGTGATCAACGGTCCGGCCGCCATCTTTCTCGCGTTTGGCGCCCGCGACGACGCGACAGCAGAGATGCCATTGCAATACCGTCGGGACGGCGCGACGGCCATTCTACTGTCGCCATTCAGCGGCGCGCCGTTCAACGACGCGGCGTTCGTTCGGGTGCTCGTCGTTCCCGCAGAGGCTGAGCGTGGAGCCAGCGGCGACAACGCCACCTTCGTTGCGAGGCCACGAGCCTGCCCGTGAATCGGCGCAGGTGAGCGAAACGACGGCGCAGCGCGTAGCTCCCCGGTATTGTTCCCTCGGTCCTCTGCGACCGCCGCTCTGCGACCGCCGCTGAGGTCGTGTCGCCCCGCCGCATTCACCGACGTCTATCCGCATGCCATCTGGCGCACCTGATTCGCCGAATATCGTCGGCGATCCGCATCGGTTCCTGCCGCTGTTGCTGCTGCTCTTTGTTGGCAGTGGCCTGTCGGCGCTGATTTACGAAGTCGTCTGGTTCCAGCTGCTGGAGTTGGTTGTCGGGTCGTCGGCGATATCGCTGGGCGTGCTGCTCGCGACGTTCATGGGCGGCATGTGCATCGGCAGCCTCGGCTTCGCGCGCATCGCGTCGCGCACACAGCATCCGTTGCGCACCTATGCGATACTCGAAGCGGGCATCGCGCTCATCGGTATACTCGAATTGTTCGCGATCCCGCTGGTCGGCAAGCTCTATTCACCGGCTGTGGGTCACGGGTACGCGGCCCTCATCCTGCGCGCCGTGGTTGCCGGTATTTGTTTGCTCCCGCCAACCATACTGATGGGCGCGACATTACCAGCAGTGGCGCGATGGGTGGAATCCACGCCGCGCGGCGTCTCGTGGCTTGGGTTTTTCTATGGCGGCAACATCGCTGGCGCCGTCTGCGGCAGTGTGCTGGCCGGCTTCTATTTGCTCAAAGTGCACGACGGTTCATACGCCACGTATGTCGCCGCGTTCGTCAACCTTGTTGTAGCCGCGTTGGCAATGGCGCTGGCGACGCGCACACCGGGTCTCGTGCGCGACATCGCACAACCTGTAGTCTCACGCGTCACGGGCGTGATCAGTGAACGTGCGGTCTTGATTGCCATAGCCATCTCCGGCGCGTGCGCACTCGGCTCGGAAGTTGTTTGGACGCGATTGTTGTCGCTCACCTTTGGCGCATCGACGTACACCTTCTCGATGATACTCGCCGTCTTTCTGTCGGGTTTGGGTGTCGGCAGCGCAACGGGCGCGTGGCTATCACGCATCGTCGCATCACCGCGCGCCGCGTTCGCCTGGTGCCAGTTTCTGCTGATGTTCGCCATCATGTGGGCGGCGGTCGTCATTTTTCTTGCCCTGCCCAACTGGCCGATTAATCCGTCGCTCGCGCCGAGCGAGTGGTTCACGTTGCAGTTGGACCTCACACGTTGTGCGCTCGCCGTGTTTCCGGCCGCGTGTTTGTGGGGCGCCAGTTTTCCGTTTGCGCTGGCCGCGCTTTCTACGCCCGGTCAGGATACTGGCGCACTCGTTGGGCGCGTGTATGCCGCCAACACCGTTGGCTCCATCCTCGGCGCGCTCGTCTGCAGCTTGTTATTGATCCCATTCCTCGGCACGCGCGATGCACAACGCGCGCTGATTGCCGGCGCTGGTGTTGCCGCGACATTGCTGTTGTTGTCGAACAAACGACTGACCACATCGAAATCCGGAGAGACGCAGGGCGCATCCACGGCACAGTCACTCGGCATCGTGCTGGCTCCGGCGCTGGCGTTATTGCTCGTGCTGGCGACACCACAACTTCCCGGCATGCTCGTCGCGTACGGTCGTTACGCCGTCACCTGGCTTGGCAAGGCCGATGTGTTGTATGTCGGCGAAGGTATGAACAGCTCGGTGGCGGTGACCAAGGTGCTCAGTAGCGGCGCGACGCAGTTTCACGTGAGTGGAAAGGTGGAAGCATCAAGTCTGCCGCAGGATATGCGACTGCAGCGCATGCTCGCACATTTGCCCGCGCTCGTGCATCCGGATCCGCAATCTGTGCTGGTGGTGGGCTTTGGCGCGGGAGTGACTGCCGGTTCGTTCATTCCGTACCCCAATCTCAAGCGCCTCGTGATTTGTGAGATTGAGCCGCTAGTTCCGCGAGTCGTCTCGACATGGTTCGCGAAGGAAAACAACGATGTCGTTCACGATCCGCGCACGCAGGTGTACTTCGACGACGCGCGAAGTTTTGTCCTCACCACTGATGAGCAGTTCGACGTCATCACCTCCGATCCGATCAATCCGTGGGTGAAAGGTGCGGCGTCGCTGTACACACTCGAATACTTCCAGTCCGTCAAACGACATCTCAAACCCGGGGGCGTCGTCACGCAGTGGGTGCCGCTCTACGAAAGCACACTGGAAGCGGTACAGAGTGAATTGGCAACGTTCTTCAAGGTGTTCCCCGAAGGCACGGTGTGGGCGAACAATTTGGACGGCCGTGGCTACGACGTGGTGCTGCTGGCGCAGGAGGGCGCGGCGCGCATTGACATTCAGGGATTGGAAGCGCGCTTCGCCCAGGCAGGCTATCAACGCGTAGCCGCGTCACTCAGCGAGGTCGGCTTCAACTCTCCGATCGAACTGTTCGGCACGTACGCTGGCAGTGGCAAAGACTTAGGCCCGTGGTTGGCCAACGCGGCCATCAACACCGACCGCAATCTTCGTTTGCAGTATCTCGCCGGCGTGGGGATCAATACGTATCAGGAGGCCAGCATCTTCGAGCAGATCGCGCGGCAGCGGCGTTTTCCGGAGACGCTTTTTGTGGCCAGCGACGCGTGGAAAGCGCAGCTTCGCGACGCCATCGGCGGTCGGTGATCCGTACTGTCGACGCTACTGCGGTCGACGAAAGAGACCAACGTAGACCGCCTTGCCGAGCACATGCCCTTGCATCGCTTTCATGACGGCGGCGCGTGTTTCCAGGGCAGCGGGCACAAGTTGCGCGTTGCTTGACGCGACAACGTCGAGCTTTACGTCGAGTGCGTACACTTCAAACGTATAGTGATGCAGTGGCCCGTTTGCCGCTGCACCGGGGCCGCGATATTGCGGTCCCGACGCACTGATCTGGCGCGAACCATCCGGCAGTTCTGCGCCGACCTTCACGCCTTCGGGCAATCCCGTCGCGGTGCCGGGAATATTCCAGAAGATCCAGTGCGGTTGGGTTTCCGTGCCACGCTGAATGGCCACGTCGGGGTCCAGCATGTTGACGACGAACGTCACCGTGCCGGCGGGCACGTTCGTCCACTTGAACTCGGGCGACACCTGCTCACCGACCTGCGTGTGCCGGACGGGAATCTGTGCACCGTCCGCCCAGGCAGAGGTTGTGAGTGCCATTGGTGTCGGACGCGTTGACGTCACTGATGTGACTTGCGCCTGCGCGCTTTGCGCTGACCCAAGCGCAGCCGACGCGAGCAGTATCATGATGACGATCCGCATGCTCGGTTGCCTCCTTACGTGCGGCGCCGACGACTGGCGAACAGCACCAGTGCCACGCCGACGCCGGACAGAAGTAGCGTCGAAGGCTCTGGCACCAGTTGCGCTTGAATCGACGACGTCAAGAAGCCTGACTGTGAATTGGTTGCGGCGACGATTTGGCCGAATCCTTCGTTGTGCAAACTGCCGAAGCGACTGAGTAGCTGCACCGTCGCAAACTCTGCTTCACGCACTCGAAAGGATCCGAAATTCGTCGCGTTGCTGAAATAGACAAAGTCCGCGTCGGCATCGGGGCTCACGCCATTGGGCGTTGGAAAAATCGAGAATGGCAGCAGCAGTACCTGACCGTTAAGCGCCGGCGTGGCCGACGTTGTGGCGATACTGAGGGTTATCGCGCCGATCGATGTTCCGGAGAAGGTCGTGCCGTTGAAGTAGCGGAGCGTGCCAAGCGTAAACACCTGCCCAACGGCGACGTTGAGAAAGGGCGCCGGGGTGAAGGTGAGTGAGGATTGCGCGAATCCAGCACCCGTGGCGTTGCCCCACGACACGCTACTGGTGCCAACCGCATCACACACGGGGACATACACATCTGGCGAGATTTGCGACGACGGAATGCAGACGGGCGACGCGTTCGTAAAATTTCCGACCACGGTACCGCTCCCCACCTGCCCCTGCGCTACCACGCTCAATGTGACAGTGGCAAAGATTGCAGCTGCTGTCGCTCGAATCCGCACGAAATTCCTCTCGATCTGGTTAGGTTGGCACTAAACGGTTCCTGAGTGCCGCGAATCTACGTGGCGGAGCGTGGGGAGGACAGCCAGCGGAGGTCGATTCTCTGCGGTGGCTGATTTTGCCGAGGACAGCCATCGCAATCGGTGTTAGGCTTCCTCCATCGCAATCGCGCCTCGTATCTGGCAGCCCCTTCTCTCACCGCTCCGCACATGATTGGATCCCGGCCTGCATGCATGCTCGTTCTCGCCATGTCCGTCACAGCGTGCGGTGGACGCATCGGTCCGGCGATGGGTACGACGTCCACGCGGGGTGGCGATTCGCAGGCACTCCGCATCTATGATACGAAAGCGGATCGGTTCGTGCCGTTCACCACGCTCGCCGTTGCCGCCGCGAAAGCAGATGTGGTGTTCTTCGGCGAACAACACGATGATCCCGCCACCCACGCCGCCGAACTTGCCGTGCTCGCCGCACTTGGCGAGCGACGCGACCGTGTGGTGGTCTCCGCCGAAATGTTCGAACGCGACGTGCAACCGATCCTTGACCGCTATCTCGCCGGCACACTCAGCGAGAAAGACTTTCTTGCTGGTTCGCGGCCGTGGGACCGTTACACCACCGACTACCGCGCCTTGGTCGAACTCGCGCGCATTCGTGGTTGGCCGGTGATTGCAGCCAACGTGCCGCGACGCATTGCGAGTGCCGTGGGTCGCAAGGGGCTCGCCGCTCTCGATACGATGAGCAGCACAGAACGTGCGTATGCCGCGACGCAAAACGTCTGTCCGAAGGACACGTACTACAAGAAGTTTGTCGAAACGATGTCGGGGATGACGGGTCACGGCGCGAGTGGTGCGCAGCCTTCGGCGGCGGACGTGGCCGCAGCAACAGCAATGACCGATCGCTTTTACGAAGCGCAATGCGTCAAAGACGAAACCATGGGCGAGTCCGTCGCCAATGCGCTGGCCCGAGCCGGCGCCGGTGCCGTTGTCTTCCATGTCGATGGCGCATTTCACAGTGACTTCGGACTCGGCACCGTCGAACGCACGCGCCGCCGCGCTCCTCGTGCATCAACACTTGTCATTTCTGCGGTGCCGCTTGCTGATCTCGGCACCGCAAAGGGTGCGGAGTACAAGACACGCGGCGATTTCATCCTCTTCACACGCGCCTCAAAATAGAACGACTCACGCAGCTAAAGCCACGCGAGAATGCTCTGTATTTCGCTCGATCTACAAACAACAAACAGCAACAAACAGCAAACAAAACAAACAAAACAAACAGCATTTACCGCAGAGGTAACGCCGAGGTCCGCAGGGTCACGCTGAGGACAACTTTTTAGGGGTTGTCCTCAGCGATACCCAGTGTCCTCCGCTAACCCTCCGCGTCTAATGCTGTTGCCCCAACCCGTCAATGCTATTGTCCCAGCGTCAAATGCTGTTGCCCCAACCCGTCAATGCTATTGTCCCAGCGTCAAATGCTGTTGTACCAACGCGTCGAATGCTGGTGTATCAACGCA
>JAYSVL010000626.1:0-2980 GCA_043718595.1 Gemmatimonadaceae bacterium | reverse complement strand
TTCGCGCAAGCCATCGCGGGAACGCCGCGCCTGCTCGTGGTGGACGACCTGTTCCAGAATCTGCAGGGTGATGATCGGCGTCGACTGATCGACGTTCTCGTCGACCGGACGCGTGCCACCACTGTCATTGCCGCGTCGCACGATCCGGTACTGCTGTCGAGGATGGATCGCGTGATTGTGTTTGAGCAAGGAGCCATACGCGCGCAAGGCGCGTTTGATACGCTGTTGGAGGATCCGTACATCCGCTCCTTGATCGACGCCGACGCCCGCGCGTTCTTCGCACCAGACGAGCCCCGATATGCCGAAGAGTGAGACCGTGCAACGCCTCGATCAGCTCCCGCTGCATACGGCCAGACTGCTCCAGGAAGAAACGTCCTATCGGACCGTCTGGCTCTGGTTGGGCGGCATCGGTCTGACGCTGGTGTTGGTGCTCTTTCTCCCCTGGCAGCAAAACGTGCAGGGGGACGGTACGGTGTCGGCGCTCTCTCCACAGGATCGCCCGCAAACACTGCCGTCGCGCATCGATGGGCGCATCGAGCGATGGTTGGTGCCAGAAGGCGCTTTTGTGAAGGCGGGCACGCCGATCGTTGAGATCAGCGAGATCAAGGACGAGTACATGGATCCGCAGGTCGTGGTGCGGACAACCGAACAGCTGAATGCCACGGCACAGGCCAACCGCGACAAAGGCGGCAAGGTGGACGCCTATGCACAGCAGATCGGGGCGTTGGAGCGCTCCCTGGACTTCAAGCGTCAGCAGACCAGAAACCGGATCGTGCAATACACTGCAGCGGTTGAACAGGCCGTCCTGGACGACACGCTGGCGCGCGATCAGTACACTCGGCGTGAGCAGCTCTACTCGTCCCCGTTGGGATTGACGTCGCTGAATGACCTGCAAGCCTCGCGAATAAAGGCGCAGACGACGTCCGCGAAGCTGGTCGAGAAGCGCTACGAGCTTGCCAACGTGCAGATTGAGCTCAGCGGCATCGAGGCGGAGTTTCGCGAAAAAATCGAGAAGGCGCGTGGCGAGCGACTCGCAACGATGGCCGACATTCAGGAAGGGATCGGTGAGGTCAGCAAGCTGCGCAACAAGGTTGCCTCACTCAATGTCCGTCGCGGCTACTACCAGATCACGTCGCCGCAAGATGGCTATGTGGTCAAGGCGATCAAGCAAGGCGTGGGGGAGCTGGTGAAGCCCGGCGATCCGATCGTGACCGTGCAGCCGCTAACGAGGCGCCGCGCGGTCGAGATTTTTGTGCGTCCAATGGATGTCCCGTTGCTGACGATCGGCCGCAAAGTCCGACTCGTCTTCGATGGCTGGCCGGCGCTCCAATTCTCGGGATGGCCCAGTGTATCGGTGGGCACCTTCGGCGGCGCGATCGCGGTCATCGACCAAGTGGCGAGTGTTGATGGCAAGTTTCGCGTCCTGGTCACACCCGACTCGACCGACGAAGCGTGGCCTGAGCAGCTGCGGCTTGGGTCCGGTGTGCACGCGTGGGCCGCACTGAATAACGTGCGGGTCTGGTTTGAGCTCTGGCGCCAACTCAATGGCTTCCCGCCCAGCATCGATCTCAAGGACGCTGGTGGCCGTGCCAGCACGTCGAGCGGAGCATCGTCGAGCGGAGCGTCGAAGTAATGCTGGACCTTCGCGCCACGGCGACCGTCACGCGCACCGCCGTGGCCGCCGCGCTGATCCTGGTGCCGCTGCCACGTTTGCACGCGCAAGAGGCGATCACGTTCGCGCGTTTCGCGGCACAAGTCGAAGCCAACCATCCTGAGGCACTACAGGCGGGACTGGTTCGCGCGCAGGCGCGGAGCGCGATGCAGGAAGCATGGGGCGCGTTCGATCCCAGGTTTGCGCTCTCTGTAGGCCAGAAAGTATACGGGAACGACCCGTACTACACGTACGTGGACGCGGCTATCAAGGTGCCGACCCCCCTCGGCGCAGACGTCATGCTGGGGTTCGAACGCGCTGCGGGAACACGCATCAGTGCGGATCGGCGCACGCCCCGACCGGGATTGCTTTCGTTGGGCGTATCAGTGCCGCTTGGACAGCGCCTCATCACCGACGAGCGACGCACCGCGCTGTCAGTGGCCCGCGCGCAACGGCAAATCGGCGACGCGGAGCAACAGGGCTTGTTGAATATACTGCGGCTCACGGCGGCGAACGCATACGGGAATTGGTATGCCGCGTTCCAGCGTGCGACCATCGCGGACGAGGGTGTGCGGCTGGCCACGTTTCGGTTTGACGCGGTGGTACTGCGGGTGCGCAGTGGAGAGAGTGCTCCGATCGACACGCTGGAGGCATCGCTCGAAGTACAGCGCCGATCGGTCACGTTTGCGGAGGCGGACAACGAGTTGCGCGCCGCACGACTGATTGCTGAGGCGTTCTTGTGGGACGCACGCGGCGCGCCGGTGGCGTTGTCGGGAGGCGCGCGTCCTGTGCTCGATGGCCTGGAGCGCACTCCGATTGACACCCTGCGCCTCTCGGCGTGGATCGAGTCGGCGTCTACCCGCCACCCGGATATACGGAAGGCCGACGGCAAACTGCAGGCGGCGCACGCAGCGCGTCTCCTGGCCCGACAAGCCATAATCCCGTTCGCCGAAGCGTCGGTCGCGTCCCTCGGCGAACGGGATCAATTCGGCGCATTGGGGTCCAGTGATCGATGGCGCGAGAACTACAAGGCTGGCCTCGAGGTGTCGTCGTCGCTCCTGTTGTTGAAAGAGCGCGGCACCGCATCACGCACCGGGCAGCACGTGGAGTTCGCCAGATTGGATCGCGATCAGATTCGTCGCGAGCTGGCATACCGCGCGCGCATCGCGCTGAATGATGTCGACCTGCTTGAACGCGTGCTGGTCACGCAACGCGCCAATGTACGGGCGGCAACGCAGTTACGCGATGCAGAGCAGGCCCGATTCGTTGGCGGTGAAAGCACGCTGTTGGTCGTCAACTTGCGCGAGCGGCTCTTGCTTGACGAGTCGG
>JAYSVL010000625.1:0-8929 GCA_043718595.1 Gemmatimonadaceae bacterium | reverse complement strand
CGGGACTACGAGGTGATCCTGGCGGGCGAGTGCGTCGGCTCGGGTGATCGCGCGCACCACGAGATGACCCTGAACTACCTGGATGATCACATCGTGCGGATCTGGAGCAATCCCGACCTCGCCGCACGCCTCCGTGACGTCTAACATTGCATGCAGCAGACAGCAGCACTACCGGGGGCGCGCTGCGCGCGCTTGGTTGAAAGCGGCTCCGTCGTCGCCGGTGCGGGTGACCCAGGAAATGCTGTAGGCCTTTGACACCTCGGGGTTGCACGTCTCCGCATCGCTGACGGGGTCGCGCGGCACGATCTACACCGTGAGTTAGAGCTGGCCCGGTGCGCGCGGCAGAATAAGTTGCGCGCCCGGCCATCGTCGGCCACGCGTCATCGCTGTGCGGGCAGATCGGCCGCGCAGCTCATCTCAAGCTCGAGAGATCGCGTCACTCAAGTGATTGGCCCATGATGAGCTTTCGTAAAGCCGCGGGCTTTGCGCTCCTCTCGCTCTCCGTGGTCTCCGTGGTGCAGACCGTCCGAGAGGTGTGGCAGTCGTTTGGCTCGGATTGGACTGAATCGCAAATGCTCGACAACGCGTTCACGTTTGCCGGGCGTACCATCACCATCGTGAAGCCAGCGTACTCTTCGGTGGCGTCGAAGAGTACGCTGGTGAAACAAGAGCGTGTCCTCATCGATGGCGTCGCAGGCCGTCGATTCGGCGCGTCCACGATTTGAGATCATCACGATTGATGCAACAGGGAAATACAGCGTACAAATCCGCACCAAGAATGAGCTTCGAGGCGAGCATCGTATGAGCTCGGTGACTTACCTGGTCGCGGAAGATCCCATCCCTGAATTTCCGCTTTCCTTGGTCAACTTCATTTTGTTTCCTTACTTAGTGCTCGTATTCCCGATCGGGACAGGCCTGTTGGGCGTCCTCTTGCTCCGGCCATTTCGGGCGAGGCTGGCGAAGGACTAGCCAAGCGTGGCTGCGCTCGCCAAGGGTAGCGTGATCATGCAATTTGCACGGAGCCCGATGTCCTTCCCTCGCACCCCCGCCAACGCGCTCATGATCTCCGCGACCACCCGCCAGCGTGTGCTGCTGGTATCCCTGCATGCCATCGTTGTTTTGGCCGCGTCCAGCACGGTTGCGCGTGCGCAAATTGCCGCCGACTCGACGCGACGCCCAGCTTCCAACGGTGACCTGCCATTGGTCGCCTCGCGACCGCTCAAGTTCGCGACGGACGAAGGCACCTGGCTCTCGCTCGACGTCTCGCCAGACAGCCGCAGTATTGTCTTCGACATGCTCGGCGACATCTATACGGTGCCAATGTCGGGCGGTGCAGCCACGCGCATCTCCAGCGGCACGCCGTTCGATGGTCAACCCCGCTTTTCGCCCGACGGCAAGTCCATCGTGTTTGTCAGCGACCGTACGGGCGGAGAGAACCTGTTTCTGATGAATCCGGACGGCACGAACGTTCGCCCGCTTACTCGCGGCGCGAGCCAGTCGTTCGTTTCACCAGACTGGACACCTGACGGCGAATACGTGGTCGTGTCGCGCAGCAACGATTTGTGGTTGTATCACCGCCTGGGCGGAAATGGTCTCCGACTCACGGGACAAACGCCAGCAGCAGCCGGCGGCGGCGGCGGCACGGCGCCATCCAACTTCATGGGCGCCTCGGTCGCACCCGATGGTCGCTACGTGTACGCGAGCGCGCGCACAGGCCCGGCGGGCTATAACCAAATGCTGGGCACGACGCAGGTGGTCATGTACGACCGCAGCACCGGCCGTCTGTCCACGCGCACACTCAACCTCGGCACCGGATTCCGGCCGGCCGTGAGCCCGGATGGCAAATGGCTTGCCTACGCGTCGCGCAAAATGGCGGTGACGGGTCTCAAGCTGCGCGACCTTGCGTCCGGCGATGAACGCTGGCTGGCCACGGAGATTCAGCGCGACGATATCGAGTCACGGGGTTCGCGTGACCTGCTGCCGGGCTATTCGTGGACTCCGGACTCGAAAGCGATCGTGCTGGCACACCACGGGAAGATCTGGTCACTCGACGTCGCAACTGGCAAAGAAACACAAATTCCGTTCACGGCGCAGATCGATCAGATGCTTGGTGATCTGGTGCGTTTCGAGTACCGCGTGAACGATTCCGTGCTGACTGTGCGCCAGATTCGCGGTGCGCGGCCGTCACCCGATGGCAAGCGTCTTGTGTTTTCGGCGCTCGATCGTTTGTGGACGATGGATCTGCCGTCGGGCACACCAACGCGTCTCACGACGTCCACCGATGGTGAACATGCGCCCGTGTGGTCGCCGAATGGGCGGTACATCGCGTACGTGTCGTGGACAGAAGACGGCGGCGACATCTGGCGCATCGCCGCAACCGGTGGGCGTCCCGAAAAGTTGACGACGCAGACCGCGTTCTACGATGACATCATGTACACGCCGACCGGCACGCGCATCGTGGCCGCGCGCGCGCCACGCACGCAGCGCGCGATCGTCAACGACGAGATCAACCCGAGCCTCGTCATCACCGATCTGGTGTGGATTCCAGCCGGTGGCGGCGCCACGAATTTTGTGTCCACACTCACCGACGCCGGGCGTCCGCATTTCACGTCGGATACGTCGCGTATTTGGCTGTACGAACCCGCCGACGGCCTGGTCTCCATGCGCTGGGACGGCACGGATCGGCAGAATCACTTGAAGGTGACCGGCTTCGTCGCACCGGGCGGCGCTCCAAACGCACAACCGCGTCAAGCCACACAGCTGCACGTCTCGCCCGATGGATCACGTGTGCTGGCGCAAGTGGACAATGGGTTGTTTGTGGTGCCGCTGCCGATGACTGGTGGTGCGACCCCCACGGTGTCGGTGCAACAACCAGCCGGTGGTGCAATTCCGTTTCGGCGCCTGTCACGCATTGGCGGCGACTTCATGGGGTGGAACGCCGACTCGCGCGGGGTCTTCTATTCGCTGGGCCGGTCATTCTTTCAATACGATGTGGATCGGGCCGACTCACTCGCCGCCGACTCGGCCATGAAAGCGCCGCCGCGTCCCGCATCTGCGCCGGCCGCCGGTACAGCAGCCGCGGGCAAGCCCGTGTACGACGCACGACGCATCGATGTGACGATCACCGCCCCGAAGGACCGTCCAACAGGCAGTGTGGTGTTGCGCGGGGCGCGCATCATCACCATGAAGGGCAACGAAGTCATCGCGCGTGGTGATGTGGTCGTGACAGGTAACCGCATTGTTGGTGTGGGTGCGCAAGGGCGCGTGCCGATCCCTGCGGGCGCACGCGTGATCAACGTCTCAGGCAAGACCATCATGCCGGGACTCGTGGACGTGCATGCGCACATGTGGCCGCAGTGGGGCGTGCACTCGCCGCAACCGTATATGTACACGGCGAATCTGGCGTACGGCGTGACCACTACGCGCGACCCGCAAACCTCGCAAGCGGACGTCATCTCGTATGGCGATGCGGTGGATGTGGGGCAGATCATTGGCCCGCGCATCTACGCGACGGGGCCTGGCATTTTTGCGCAGGACAACGTGTCGAGTGCGGACGATGCGAAAGAGGTGATGAAACGCTATTCGGAGTTCTATCTAACCGAAACCATCAAGCAGTATCAGGCCGGTGACCGTCGGCAACGGCAGTGGATTGCCATGGCGGCGAAAGAACAGCGCATCACGCCGACGCTTGAGGGCGGGCTCGATTTCAAGAAGAACATGACGGAAGCGATGGATGGATACGCTGGCATTGAGCACACACTGCCCATCGCGCCGATGTTCAAGGACGCGATTCAGCTCTTCGCGCAAAGCGGCACGACGTGGACGCCGACGTTGCTGGTACAGTACGGTGGGCCGTGGGCCGAGAATTGGTGGTACGAGCATTATGACATTTTGAGCGACGCCAAGCTGATGCGATTCACGCCGTTTACGGAACTTGAGCGTCGTGCGCTGCGCCGCCCGCAGTGGTTCCGCGACAGCGAGTATTCGTTCAAGCTGTTCGCCGAGCAAGCGAAGAAGGTGGTCGAAGCCGGCGGGCGTGTGGGGCTGGGCGGTCACGGACAATTGCAGGGGCTCGGCGTGCACTGGGAACTCTGGAGCATTGCCAGCGGCGGCATGACGCCGATGGACGCGTTGCGCGTGGCAACGACGTACGGTGCCGAGTCGATCGGGTTGCTCAAGGACTTGGGTTCGATTGAGACTGGGAAGCTGGCCGACATCTTGGTGCTCGACGCCAACCCGCTCGACGACATCAAGAACACCAACACCATTCGCTACGTCATGAAGAACGGGCGTGTGTACGACGGGAACAGCATGGCCGAAGTGTGGCCACGACAACGCCCGTTGCCGAAGCAGTGGTGGATGACGAACGATGCAGCGCCCGCGCTCCCGGGACGGTGACGCGGGGCCCGCTGCTGAAACGGAGGAGGTTCAGGGCACCACGATCGGTTTTGCATGCTCGTCCACGATGACCACCGGCGCGATCTTGGTCGCCCGGAGCGCTGCTTCGATCAGTTTGCGGTCCCCGACAACAACGATCGCCATATGCGCGGGGTCGAGATACTTGCGCGCCGCGTCAGTCGCATCCGCCACGCTTACTTTCGCCATGTGCGCGGAAAACTGGTCGTAGTAGTCGGCGGGCAGATTATCGCGCAGAATGCCGGCGACCGCACCGGCCATCGAGTTGAGCGCCTCAAATCGCAGCGGCAATGACAGCGTCTGGCTTGCTCGCGCGAGTTCCAGTTCTGCAGCCGTGATGGGGCGCGCGTCCCGAATTTCTTTGAGCTCGTTCACGAGTTCAATGAGTGCACTGTCTGTTTTTGGTGTCACGACTTGTGCAGAGGCGCTGAACGCTCCAACCTCGGGTGCCCTCCGGTACGTGAAGCCAGAGTTGGCACCGTAGGTGTAGGCGTGTTTCTCGCGAAGATTCAGATTGAGACGGCTGTTAAAGATCCCACCCAACCCCGCGTTCAGAAGCTCCGTGGCGTAGTAGTCGGGGCTGTCGCGGCGCGGCCCCACCTGCCCCACATAAATCACACTTTGCGGTGAGTTGGGACGGTCGAACAGATAGATGGTCGTTGCTGCTGCTGCCTTCGGTGCCGGTATGTCGTAGACAGTTTTCTTTCCACCCTTGGGCCAACCGCCGAATGCCGTCTCGAGTTTCGCGAGTGCGTCCTTCGGTTTGAGATCGCCGGCGAGCACGATGGTCACATTCTGCGGCCGGTAGTACGTACTGTGGAAGCCAACGAGATCGTCTCGCGTCAAGGCCGTCAGGCTTTCATCCGTGCGCACACGCTCGTAGGGGTGCCCGGTACCGTAGACCGCGTTGTTAAAAACTCGTGTCGCAACGTATCCCGGCTGGTCTCTCAACCGCTTGATGCTCGCCATCTCATTCGCTCTGATGCGGTCGAGCGACTTTGCCGGAAAGGCCGGATGCATCAGCATGTCGGCCATCAGCGCGAGGGACCGATCAACATTCGCTGTAACCGTCGTAAAGAATGTAGGGCTGACGTTGTTACCCAAGTCCGCGAACGCTTCGGCGAGCTGGTCGGCCGTCATTGATGTGGTGCCTTCGGAAAGCATCTGACCAAGCACGATCGCCAGGCCGTCTTTGTCCGATGGATCGAGAATACCGCGCGCTTCGACAATGACCTGCACCGATGCGATGGGCAGCTCGTGATTCTCGAGAAGCGCGACGGCGATTCCGTTGGACAGCGTCCGTCGCTCGACTTTCGGAAAGCGGAGCGTCACGGGGGCACCGGACGTCGGTCGTTTGCTTCGATCGATGCCACTCTGCGCTGTGAGTTGAACGGTCGTCGTCGTTAGCAGAAGCGCTGTCGACAGGATGCGTGACATGTTGCTCATGGCTTGGCCGCCGGTTTCGGCGTGACGTTCGTGAATGGCACGGATGGCTTGCTGACCAGATCCAGTTTCCCTGCTGGTACCATGCTGAACACAACGCGGCCGCTGGTCAGGTACTGCCGAGCAACGCGTTGCACGTCAGCTGGTGTAACCGCCGCGAAGCTGGCCAACTGTTTGAAGGTGGCGCGCGGATCGCCAAACGTTGCGTCGCCGAGCGCGAGAGTCATCGCCTTGTTCAGGTTTGACTGGAGACCGGTGATGGAACTCACCGTGAATGATTTGACGAATCGCGACACTTCCCGTTCGGTCGGTACGGATGTGGTGACGCCGACCAGAACGCTGTCAACCAGTCGTTCGATCTCCGTCAGCGATGCATTCGGTCGTGGCGTCACACTGATGTTGAAGTAGCCGGCATTTTCGAACGCGCTGTTGTTGGCGAACACACTCGTCGCGAGCTGCCGGTCGTAGACCAAGAGTTTGGTCAGGCGGCTCGTCCGATCGCCCGTGAGGACGGCTCCCACTGCGGAGAGTGCGTAGCGATCGACGTGATCGGTGCCGACCGTCGGCCATCCGAGGCGCATCTGCGGCAGCTGTGCGCGGCTGTCTTCGAGCACCAGACGTTTTTCGCCAGCGAGTTTTGGCGGCGCGATTGTCGGACGATCGATAGCTGCCCCGCGCGGAATGTCGGCGAAGTAGCGCGAGACCAAAGCTTTCGTCTTTGCGATATCAAGATCGCCAACGATCGACAGCGTAGCATTGTTGGGGGCGTAGTACTGCGCAAAGAAGCCTTTCACATCGGCCATCGACGCCGCCTGCAAGTCAACGAGTGATCCAATCACCGGCCATGAGTAGGGATTGTCGGCGGGGTAGAGTGCCGTCATCATGTTTTCGGCAGCAAGCCCAAACGGTTGATTGTCGACACCCTGACGCCGCTCGTTCTGCACGATGTTTTTCTGTGCGTCGAGCCGCTCCTGCGTCATTGCTGCTGGGAGAAACCCCATGCGGTCGGATTCGAGCCACAGTGCCGTGGCGAGCTCATTGATCGGCACCACTTCATAGTAGACGGTGCGATCGTTGTTGGTCGTGCCGTTGAAATCGCCGCCAACGGATTCGATGATCTTCGGATGCTGCCCCTCGGGGACATGCACTGAGCCCGTGAACATCATGTGTTCGAACAGGTGTGCAAATCCGGTGCGTCCCGGTTTCTCGTTCTTCGATCCCACGTGATACCACACCGCCACCGCAGCAATGGGCGCAGAATGATCTTCTGAGAGGAGTACGGTGAGTCCGTTGGGCAGCGTGAATTTTTCGACGGGTATCGTAGGGAGCTGAACAGACGGGGCTGGAGGTTGCGCTCCCGATGCTGACGTCCACGTGAGAACCACGCATGCAATGGCGCGAACACCGCGATGCCGAATACGACCGATTCGATCTGTGATCATTGCCTCTCTCTCCGACTGAGTGGGTGCCTGAGAGCATGATGTTGGTGCGCGCCGTGATTGAACGCAAGTAACGATGTCGTTGGGGAAATTGGTATGAACCGGAGGTTGGGCCTCCGGAGGTCGTCGGCGTGGATCTGCAGTAGCGCGCGCGGCCGATCAAAGCGGAGGTCACGCGGCGTACTGCTGACAAACTGCACTATCTAAGCCACAGGGAAGCAGCACCAGTCGGCAGCGTGGACGTGGATACTGCCTTCGCCGATTTGCCGGTTGTCCGATACATACCAAACTTGCGGTGCAGTGGACTCTCTGGTTATACTACTGGTATGAAAACCGCGATCTCCCTTCCCGACGTCGTGTTCCATGCAGCGGAACGCCAGGCAAAGCGAGCGCGAAAATCCCGCAGTCAGTTGTATGCCGAGGCCATCGCGGAATACCTGAGCCGTCATGCGCCTGATGAAGTGACCGACGCGATGAACCGCGTGGTCGATCAGCTGGACGACGCGCCAGATCCCTTCGTGGTGGCCGCTGCGCAGTCGGTGCTCGCGCGCGTCGAATGGTAGACATCACACAGGGCGAGCTCTGGTGGGCGGATCTGGCAACGCCTTCGGGCTCGGGCGCTGGGTTTCGTCGGCCGGTGGTGATTGTGCAGGGAAATGCATTAAATCGCAGCAGAATCGCCACGATTGTCTGCGTTCCATTGACGAGCAATCTGTCGTGGGCCGACGCACCGGGAAACACATTGCTCTCGGCGAAGGCGGCGAGGCTACCAAAAGATTCCGTTGCCAACGCATCGCAACTCTTCGCGGTTGATCGCCGCTACCTGACTCAACGCATCGGCAAACTCGCTCCGAAGCCCCTGGAGCAGGTCCTGACGAGCATCGATGTCGTACTTGGCCGGTAGTCCGTAGCCCTTACACAGCGCGCGACCAACATCGACGGGCTGTTTGCCCAGCAACAGATCGCCCTTCGGCGAGAACACAGGCCGAGTGAAGGCCACAAGAGTGATGCGTGTGGCAGCGTCCACTGCACAACGGCACGGGCTCACGCGGCAACGCTGACGGGTAACTCGCTGGCGCATGCCGCAGCTGCGCTGCACTCTTCGCCCATGCCCAAATACTTCGCGATCTGGTGCGGCGTGGCCGCCGTCGCACTCTGCGCCTGCAGCGGCGAGAAGCGCTCCACCACCGACACTGCCGCGGTCACACCGCCAGCCGCGATTACGCCCGCACTCGGCCCGGGTGAGGCCATGCTTCCGGTGACCGGCGGCAAGATCTGGTACAAGGTGAGCGGCACCGGCACGGGCACACCGGTGATCCTCATTCACGGTGGCCCAGGGATGGGCAGCTTCTATCTCAAGTCGATGGAAGGACTCGGCGTCGACCGCCCTGTTGTGCGTTACGACCAGCTCGGCGCAGGCAAGTCGGATCGGATGACCGACACTACACTGATGATCATTCCGCGCTTCGTGGAGGAGCTCGATTCGCTGCGCCGCACGCTCAAATACGACAGGGTGTTCCTCAACGGCAACTCGTGGGGCACGATCGTCGCCGTTGAGTACTACAATGCGCATCCCGACCGCGTCGCAGGGATCATCTTCAGCGGCGAGGCGTTCGACATCACCGCCGCCG
>JAYSVL010000624.1:0-2986 GCA_043718595.1 Gemmatimonadaceae bacterium | reverse complement strand
TCGAAGCGCTGATCAAGCAGCACTTCGCTCGCATTCCGCGCGTTGCATCAGCGCGTCCACGCACGATGGTGCCGCTCCCGTCGAACAGGACGCCGCTCATCGCCATTGCGTCAGACGCCGAAGCGACGAGCTCGGAGGTGCAGATTCAGTTCAAGCGTCCGTCGAAGGGCGTAAAGACGGTTGGGGACTTTCGCGACCGCCTCAAGCGCAGGCTTTACTTCGGCATGCTCAATGCGCGCCTTGCAGAGCTGGCGCAAAAGCCCGATGCACCATTTCTTCGCGCGCGAGCAGCATCGGGCGAATTGGTGCGCGGCGTTGATGCCTTCACGGTTAGTGCGACCGTCAAGGATGGCGGGTTAGAGCGTGGTTTCGATGCGGTACTGACAGAAACTCGGCGCGTCGATCAGTTTGGCTTTCTGCCAACTGAAGTGCAGCGAGCGAAAGACAATCTGATGCGCAGTTATGAGCGTGGCTACGCAGAACGTGCGAAGACGGCGTCGGCAGCGCTAGTTGGCGAGTTGGTTGGCAATTTTCTCAATGGCGAAGACATTTCGGGGATCGAATCAGAGTACAATCTGGCCAGGCAGTTCATTCCAGGTATCGCGATCAGTGAAGTGAACACGCTCGCCAGCGACTGGATCACCGATGACAATCGCATTGTCGCGATCACGATGCCCAAGAAGGCAGGTCTCGCGGTGCCGACTGAGGCCCAGGTCCTCGCCCTCCTCGACCGTGTGACTATCGTGCCGGTGACGGCCTACACGGAGACGCTCACCGCCGATCCGTTGCTCGACCGCACACCATCGGTCGGCCGCGTGGTGAACGCGACCACCAACGCCACGGTTGGTGTCACGGAATGGAAGTTGTCCAACGGTGCGCGCGTGCTCATCAAGCCAACGGATTTTAAGGCAGACGAAGTGTTGTTCAGCGCCTATAGTCCCGGCGGCACATCGCTCGTCAGCGATGGAGACTTTATGTCGGCGAGCCTCGCCAGCACGATCATGTCATTGAGTGGCGTTGGCAAATTCAGTGCCGTCGACTTGGGCAAAAAGCTGGCGGGCAAAGCAGCATCGGCGAATGTCAATATTGGCAGTACGACCGAAGGTCTCAGCGGCGGTGCATCGCCCAAGGATATCGAAACGCTGTTGCAACTGGTGCATCTGCGATTCACGGCGCCACGTCTCGACACAGTCGCGTGGCAGAGCGCCAAGGCGCGTCTCGAAGCGTCGGTGGCCAATCGCAGTGCAAATCCGATGGCAGCATTCAGCGACAGCATCGGCGCGATCTTGTCGCAGCACAGTGTGCGGGCGCGGCCCATGTCGGTCGCGGCGTTCAACGAGATCAATGCACAGCGCGCCTTGGAGATCTACAAAGACCGGTTCAGCAACGCCGGTGATTTCACGTTTGTCTTTGTCGGCAACGTCGCGCCCGATTCACTCAAGCCGCTCGTCGAGAAGTATCTCGCGTCATTGCCGGGCACTGGTCGCGTGGAGACCTGGAAAGACGTTGGTGGTGGCCCGCCAAACAGCGTGGTTGAACAAGTGGTGCGCAAAGGCACCGACCCCAAGTCGGCCACGGCGATCGTCTTCAACGGCCCCTTCGCTTACAGTCCGCAAGCGCGATTGGACATGTATGCGCTCACCACGCTGGCACAGATGTGGCTGACGAGTGTGCTGCGTGAGGAGATGGGCGCGACGTACAGTCCGTCGCTTGGTGGTGCCATTGAACGCGCGCCACGCCCGGAGTATTCGATTGGCATTCAGTTTACGTCGTCGCCGGACAACGTGGACAAGCTCTCGAAACGCACCTTTGCCATGATTGACTCACTCAAACGCGTTGGGCCGAGCGATGCCGATGTGGTGAAGGTAAAGGAACAGATTGTGCGGGAGGTTGAGACGAGTCGCAAGACCAATGGGTTCTGGGTGAGCAACATTGGGTCGCGTGATCAGGCGGGTGAACCGTTAGCGGGTTTGCTCACGCCGTACGACGACATGGTGAAGGCGATCACAACGCAATCAATCAAGGCGGCCGCGCAGAAGTATTTCAACGAGAAGCGGTACGTGAAGGTGGTGTTGTTGCCGGAAGTGCCGAAGCCGTGACCCTAAACCGCGGTCTCCTCCGGGATTGTCCGTGACTGAATCAGCTCTGAAACGCCCGATTGGCCTGCTGCTCGCTCTACTCACCGCTGTCTGTGTGAGCGTAGCCGTGTGGCTATTGCCAAAGGCGCTCCCGACTATCGCGCTCAAACAGGAACTGACCCGCGAAACAGCAATCGCGCGGGCTCGTGCCTTCGCCGATACGCGGGGGCTGGCGGTAGCAGACGCTCGTGTTGCGGTTCGTTTCGAGCGTGACGGTGAGACGCAAACATTCATCGAGCTTGAGGCAGGTGGCAAGCCGGCGGTCAACGCCGAGGTCAATCGTGGTGATGTCGCGCTGTTCAGTTGGATCGTCCGATTCTTTCGCCCCGGCGATCCGCGCGAAATCCGCGTGACGCTCGCGCCGGACGGTCGTGTGATAGGCTTTCGGCGCACGCTGGCTGATGCCGACGCACGTCCAGCCCTCGACTCTGCACAAGCGTCTGTCTTGACCGATTCCGTGCGCACCGCATGGCTCGGACTCGACGCCGCGAAGTGGCGCGCCGTCTCGACGTCGACCGAGACGGTTCAACCCAGCGGACGTGTTGACCGCACGGTAACGTGGGAACGAAGCGACCGAACACTTGGTGTTGCGCCGCTACGACTTGATGTTGTCGTACGGGGCGACGTTGTCGGCGGTGCGCGACCATACGTGAAGGTGCCGGAGCCGTTTCTGCGTCGCTACGCTGAACGCCGCGCGGATAACGAACTGTATGCGCAGATCGCCTCGGCGTTCGTGCCATTCTTTATCCGGCTCTTCAGGGTTTCGAGTGGGTTGGTAGGACGGCGAGCCGTGGCTCCAAGTCCAATCCGCCGCAGTAGAAGTAGATCGCCATCTTGAAGGCGTCGCG
>JAYSVL010000623.1:0-2988 GCA_043718595.1 Gemmatimonadaceae bacterium | reverse complement strand
GCGCCAAGCTGATCGTGACGGATATTGACGCCGGACGCATACAGCGCGTGGTGGACGCTACCGGTGCCGTCGTGGTGTCGCTGAACGACATTTACGGGGTCAAGGCGGACATTTTCACACCGTGTGCGTTGGGGGGCATCCTCAACGATGAAACCATTCCCCAGCTCAAGGTAGAGATTGTCGCGGGCGCGGCGAACAACCAACTGCTCGAGGATCGACATGGCGATGCGCTGGAAGAACGCGGCATCCTGTACGCGCCCGACTACGTGGCGAATGCGGGCGGGGTCATCAACGTTTACAGCGAGCTCACGGGGTGGCGTCGTGAGCGCGCGTTGCGCAAGGCCGACGAGATTTACACGACAGTGCGCAGCGTCTTCCGTTTGGCCAAAGAGACGGGCATCCCCACCTACAAAGCCGCCGATCGCGTCGCCGAACAGCGCATTCATGCGGTGCGCGGTATGATCAAGACGTGGCCGCAGTATCCCAATCGCGAGGGTTGAGCATGGTTGACGTGGCACGTGCAGGTGAACGTATTCCGATCGCATCCGATCACGCCGGTTTCGAGCTGAAGGAGCGCTTGCGGGCGACGCTCACCGAGATGGGGTTCGACGTCCATGATGTTGGCACGCACAGCACCGCGAGTACCGACTATGCGGACTACGCGCACCCGCTAGCCGAGGACGTGTCGTCGGGCGCCGTGTCGCGTGGCGTGCTGCTGTGCGGCACGGGCCTTGGCATGTCCTACGTCGCGAACCGGTATCCGGGCGTGCGGGCGGCGGTAGCGTGGACTCCCGAGATCGCCTCGCTCGCACGCAAACACAATGACGCGAACGTGCTGGTACTTCCCGCGCGGTTTGTGTCCGACGAAGATGCCATTGCCATACTGCGCGCCTGGCTGGGGACCGCGTTCGAGGGCGGTCGTCACATCACGCGCATCGAAAAGATTGAGCGCGACGTCGACACGATCGGACACGAGGCATGACGGTGAACCACACCCTCCCCGACAGCGACAGTGTGGCGTGGCATCAGTGGGATCGCCTGCCACCTGGCGATGCGCTAACGGCGGCCGATCCGGTCGTCGCGCGACTCATTGAAGAGGAGATCCAGCGCCAGTGCGACGGCATCGAGCTGATCGCCAGTGAGAACTTCGTCTCGCCAGCCGTCATGGAGGCGATGGGGTCGCCGCTTACCAACAAGTATGCCGAAGGACTGCCGGGGAAACGCTACTACGGCGGTTGCGAAGTCGTCGACAAGATCGAGCAGCTCGCCATCGATCGCGCCAAGCAACTCTTTGGCGCCGAGCACGCCAATGTGCAGGCACACAGTGGCGCGTCCGCCAACGCGGCGGTGTTTCTCGCGTTCCTCAAGCCCGGCGACACGTTCCTCGGGATGGATCTGTCGCAAGGCGGTCACCTGACGCACGGTTCGCCGGTGAACTTTTCGGGGATACTGTACAGAGCTGTGTCGTACGGACTGACGGAAGGCGGTCTTATTGACTACGACGCCATGCGTACGTCGGCGCGGACACACCGTCCGAAGATGATTATTGCGGGCTACAGCGCGTACTCGCGCACGATCGACTGGCAAGCGTTCGCGGATGTGGCACACGAGGTCGGCGCGCTGTTTATGGTGGACATGGCGCATTTTGCCGGACTCGCGGCTACGGGTGTATATCCATCACCCGTACCGTTTGCCGATGTGGTCACCAGCACTACACACAAGACGCTGCGCGGTCCGCGTGGCGGCCTCATTCTCTGCAAGGCAGCGCATGCCAAGGCCGTCGACAAGGCAGTCTTTCCAGGGATGCAAGGGGGGCCGCTCGAGCATGTCATCGCCGCCAAAGCTGTGGCGTTTCACGAGGCGCTGCAGCCGTCGTTTACGACCTATTGTCGTCACGTGGTCGACAACGCCAGAGTGTTGGCCTCGGCGCTGATGGCGCGCGACTATCACGTCGTATCGGGTGGTACCGACAATCACCTCCTGCTCGTCGACTTGCGCAACAAGGGATTGACGGGAAAGCTTGCCGAAAAAGTGCTCGACCTGGCCGGCATCACTGTAAACAAAAACACCGTCCCACACGAAACGCAGTCGCCATTTGTCACGAGTGGCATCCGCCTTGGGACGTCGGCCGTGACCACCCGTGGCATGGGGACCGAGGCCATGCAGCGCATTGCCTCGCTGATTGATCGTGTGCTCAGCGCACCGGAAGACACGAATGTGATCGCCGAGGCTCACGTTGAGGTGAAAACCCTCGCCGACGAGTTTCCGCTCTACCGCTCGGTCTAGGCCGGACCAGGCCTATTGTGTCCCGCTTCCAGACACTACATCATGTATCGTCGCGTCGCGCGTTGCAGACGCCGACGTCCGCGCGTCCTTGGTGACGCGAACCGTTTCAATTTCGGGTATCGAGGATCGACGTAGTGGCCGAGCTGGCGTTCCGTGATGGCATTATGGATCAAATTCGACTGCGTGAGCAGCGTTTCGACGAGCGCGCCTATCTGTTTCTGCTCGCGGCGCTTGAGCATTGCCAGGCGGAACTCACCGAGCGGCGTCATATCACCGGCCCGGAGCTCGCGCACGCGTGCCGTGCGCTCGCGCTGCAGCGCTTTGGGGTGACCGCGCGCATTGTGCTGGAACATTGGGGCGTGAGTAGCACCAGCGACATCGGTGATATCGTCTTCACCTTGGTCGATACCGGACTGCTCATTAGTCAGCCGCAAGATTCGCGCGATGATTTTTATGGCGTGTTCGATTTCGCCGATGCCTTCGAGCGCGAGTATCCGTGGAGTACCGCGCACGTCTGACACCGCGAACGGTGTGCCGCGAAGCGAACCGACTCGAGGTGCGCACGCGCTTCGTGTCACCACGTCCGGGCAAGCCTCCGAGCGCGATCGCGTAGCCGTCGTCGGCGGGATTCCATCATTTGCGCTGATGCTACAGGCCGGGACCCAATCGGCCGCCGTTATTGTGCGCGACCATGCACACTGC
>JAYSVL010000622.1:0-8992 GCA_043718595.1 Gemmatimonadaceae bacterium | reverse complement strand
GGGCGACTTCCGTTTCACGTTGCGCGTGATGTCGATCCCGCGGATCTCATGTCGCGATTCATCACGACTATCGGCGATACGCCGCGCGTCGATGTGCTTACGCTCGCCTTCAGTGTGCGATACGCGGACGTCAGATCCTCGCTGGTGCGGCGACGGATCCACGGGACCACGATTCCCTATGTCGATATCGACACCCTCATCAAGTCCAAGCACACCGGGCGCCCCCAGGACGTTGCCGACATCGCCGCGTTGGAACGCATCCGGGTGCTGCAAGGCTCACCGCGCCGTCGGCGCTCGTCTCGGTGATCGTCGTTCGGCTGCGGTCAGGGCGCCAGACGGCAACGCACACGCGGCAACGCAGCGCCGCGCGACCACGTCACGCTGTCAGGTCCATGGTGAGTGGCGCAAACGCGGTGAGCGGTTGCCACACACGCCATGCCTCCAGACGTTCCGCCGCACTACTCGTCGGCCTCGAGCGATCGATGCTGCGCGACGTCGTGCAACACGATCTATGGGGCGGCGTAGCAGACGGCCGCGCGGGCCAGACGTATTGCGATAGTACTGCCGCTCACAAGCTGTTGCTTCACGCCATGCTGTTCGACCTCGTGGCGCTCCGCGTCTCGCCTCGCGTGACCGCTATCTGACGCCGCCTGCGCGCGATCAGCCCAGTGAGCATTCCGGCGCCGAGCAGAGACAGGGTGCCGGGTTCCGGCGTGATCGTGGGACTGGGCGTTTGGTTCGACAAGGTCCAGTCGGCATTCTGCTGAAAAACTGTCACGTTCGCGCGATAGTTGTTGAGTACCGCACAGAAGCCAAAGGCGTTACAGGGACCGCCGATGGCCGTGAATTCGTTCTGCAGCAGGTACTCCGTTGCGCCCCGCAACAGTGTTGCCGGTCCCAGAGCCAACCCGCCAACGCCGAAGGTTGCATCCAACGCAGCCCCTCTCAAAACCAGCGCGTTGGGGAGGTTGTCCGGTCCGGCAAGGACCCAGGCAACTCCCGACGGAGTCACCACCAGAAGGTCGAGTGCGGCGAAGGTCAGTCGGGGGTCGCTTGCGGGGTCATTGCTCACCACATCGCGCACGGAGGCGGCAAGCCCATCGCTGCTCCACACCAGGTTGCTGGGCAAGAGCGGAACAGCGATTGGCGTCAGCGTGCCGACAAAGATCGAGACATTCCGTGTGGCGTTACAGGTCTGATTGATGCCGAGGAGTGCACCGGGATTGAGCGGACCGCAGATGAGCTGGGCCGCGGAGCGCGAACTCCCGGCCCCGAGTGCAATCACAAGCGCCATCGCGCGAAGGGCATGGGTGCGCCGCACTCGACGCCACATCGAACGCAGTGTTGAACGTTGCATAGCTTTCACGTCGAGCCCCTGTACCGGTGATTGCATCGAACGGAGCTTCGGCGCGTCGCCGATCGCTCACTGGGAGTCGTCACCCTTGACCACGCGAGAACATCGACGCACAGGGATCACCGATCGGGTCCGTCTCGCGAATTTCGGGCGAATGACCGATCGCGCTGACTATGGCGATTGCCGAACACTCCGACGCGCGCGACTATCAGGGCAATGCCGCCGACCGGTTCGTCACCAGACGTTACGACGCTGCTCGAATTAGCCGCGCACGGAGACGCGCAGGCCGGCGATCGCCTGTATGCCCATGTGTATGACGAACTGCGCGCTCTGGCTCGTGGATATCTCCGCGCCGAGTACGCCAACACCATGCCCGCAACCGCCCTCGTCCACGAAGCATGGTTGCGGCTAATTGATCAGCAAGCGGCGATGCAGAATCGCGGGCATTTTTTCGGACTCGCCGCGCAGGCGATGCGACGCATTCTGGTTGACGATGCGCGCGCCCGACATTCGGGAAAACGATTGGGACACGCCGTGTCACTGGACGACGCGCTCGATGGGGCCGCCGATCGCACGGAGCTGCTCCTTGCGGTTGACGATGCCGTGAGTCGTTTGGCCGCTATCGCTCCTCGGCAAGCGCGCGTGGTGGAGCTCCGGTGGTTCGCCGATCTTGAGGTGGAAGAAGTGGCCGAGGCCCTCGAGATTTCGACCGCCACCGTCAAGCGGGAGTGGCGGGCAGCGCGTGTCTGGCTGCACCGGGCACTGGCCGACACGCCACCGTAATCCGTACGCATCCGTTCAGCGTTGTCTCTGTCGCCTGACCGCGATCATCGCGATGAACAGGCCGACGCCGAGCAACGACATTGTGCCGGGTTCGGGCGTCGTGATTTGAGAACGCAGCGTCCACACCGCGTTCTGTTCGAAGTACTGCACGTTGGCCACGAAATTGTTGGTGACGTCCACGGACTGCCCCGGTGCACCAACCGAGATTGGCGCGTCCGTGTCACCCGCCGCCACCGGCCCAGTCTCGAAGGAATTGAAGTAACTGGCGATATAGCGGCGTTCTTTTGCGCTGAAGGCCGTCGTCGTCAGGGTGCCCGAGCCCCAGTACGCCTCAAGCGCGAGCGCCGATGCCGCAAACGCCTCCAGCAAGTTCTGATGCGCCGGAAAGTTGTCGGGTGGGATTGGACTCCCGAGTACCCACTCAACGTTCGTTAACAAGGGAACTACCCAGGGCCCGAGGCCGTTCCGAGCGCGAGGGTCGACACTCCGATCGCCGACCCGTGGGCATCTGTTCATGGCAATCGCATCAATCCCGAAGCCGCACTCGAGGAGAATACCCGACTCGAGCCCTGCGCTGATGCGGTCGCTCAGCCGCAGGAAGTCCTGACTCGCCACCGGCACACCCACCACCGACAGCGTGCCAAACCAGACGGCAAGCTCGCGGTCGAAGATGCGCTCGGCGAGGAGTTGTGCGCTTACCGTCCGGCCAGTGCCGCTCAGCAGGAGCATGGCGAAGGCCAGGTCGGCGAGTCGTCGGCCGAGTGTCATACGCGAGTGGCGTCCGGTCATCATGGGCTCCTGTGGGAGTTGAACTGAGCCTCGGCGCCTTGCCGCCGATCGCTCAAAGGGAGTCGTCACCTTTCCCCACGCGAGAACTCGGGTCATCAGGGATCACGCGACCGCAAGAGCAGCACGCATCTCGCCATTGACCGTCGTGCCGCTCTGCTCGAAGCCGCCCGAGCTCCTTCGCCAGGCGTCTCGCGTCGGTGCCGGCAATCAGCAGCCGGTCACACTCTCAAGTAGTTTCCCGGCATGGATCCGTCCTCAGACACACGCTGGAAGCAGCGATTCCAGAACTTCGGTCGAGCATACATCCTCCTGCGCGATGCGATTGCGAACGGTCCGGACGCATTGAATCAACTCGAGAAGGAAGGTGTCATTCAACGCTTCGAATACTGCTTCGAATTGGCGTGGAAGACGATGAAGGACTATCTCGAGCAGGGGGGACTTGTCTTGTCAATCGTGACACCGCGCCATGTGCTGAAGGATGCATTCGTCGCGAAGCTCCTGGATGATGGTCAGGTCTGGATTGATATGCTGAGCCACCGAAACATTCTGTCGCATACCTACAATCCTGTCAGTTTCGACAAGGCGCTTGCTGCAATTCATGAGCGTTACCTGTCCGCCTTCACGCATCTGCACGACCGTCTGCAAAACGAATTGAGCTCATGACTCCGCCGCGATTGAGCGCGCACGCACTGACACTGGTCCGGGACGTGTTGCATCGTCACCCGGAGGTGAATACGGCAATGCTTTTTGGATCGCGCGCGAAAGGCACGCATACTGAGCGCTCCGACGTGGATCTGGTGTTGACTGGGGACGTGACGTCGCTGCGGGCGGAGTCGATCGCGGCACAGCTCGATGAGCTGCCACTGCCGTACCATTTCGATGTACAAGCGCTTTCGGAGATCACGCACCGGGAATTGCTGGAGCATATTGAGCGCGTCGGCATCACGATCTATGAAGCGCAGCTGCCGTCGCAGCGCGGGCAGACCGCCGAGCCGAGGTCTTCAGGGGCAACCGGACATGGGCAGTCGCCTACAGTGTGACGTGCGCGGATGGGTCAGCCGGGCGCTGACCGATCGCTGAGTACGACATACGCGTCCATCTCAACATCAAGTCATCTTGCCTGCGCGACGGCGCGGTCAGCTGCGATCATCCCAACCCCTTGACGAGCGGGTCGCGCCAACGCTCGTGCCGCTAGGCGTCTCGTTTGGCGGGAACATCAGCTGACGCGCGCCACCTCACAACGACAAACGCCATGAGGAGGCCGACGCCGAGCAACGACAGCGTGCCGGGTTCGGGCGTAGTGATTTGAGAACCCAGCGTCCACACCGCGTTCTGTTCGAAGTACTGGACGTTGGCGACGAAGTTGTTGGTGACGGTCACGCTCTGACCTGCTGCGCCAACCGTGACTGGCGCGTCAGTGTCACCGGCCGACACTGGCCCGGTTTCGTGGGAGTCGAAGAAATCTAGGAGATAGCGGCGTTCTTTTGCGGTGAAGGCCGTCGTCGTCAGGATGCCCGAGCCCCAATATGCCTCGAGCGCGAGCGCCGCTGCCGAAAACGCGTCCAGCAAGTCTTGATGCGCCGGAAAGTTGTCGGATGAAGCGACTGTCCACTCGACGTTTGTTGGCACGGGATTTATCCACGGCCCGAGTCCATTGCGAACGCGAGCGTCGACACTGTGATCGCCGACCTGTGGGCAACGATTCCCGGCAATCGCATCAATCCCGAAGCCGCACTCGGAGATAATACCCGACTCGAGCCCGTGGTTGACGCGGTCGCTGAGCCGCACGAAGTCCTGACTCGCCACCGGCACACCCACCACCGACAGCGTGCCAAACCAGACGGCAAGCTCGCGGTCGAAGGTCCGCTCCGCGACAAGTTGTGCTTCACCTTCCCGGCTGGTGCCGCTCACCAGCAGCATTGCCAAGGCCAGCGGGGCCAGTGGTCCGCCGAATGTCCTACGCCGCAAGCGTCGGTTCATGATGTGATCCTCAATGTGGTGGGAGGCGAGCATGCCGCGACGTTCCGGGCCGCCGATCGCTCAAAAGGGAATGGTCACCTTTGCCCACGCGAGAACCCGGGTCATCAGGGATCACGCAAGCGTGGTCTGGATCTCGCCTTTGAACCCGGCAGCGCGACCGACTCGGTTCACTGGTTGCAGAACGCCACGTCACGAGCGACAATCGTCAGCATGTCGCAGTCCAACTTCGTCGTGATCCACCGCGCGCGACTTTGACGCGTATCTGCGCTATGACTACCTCGGCCGTTGAACACGCAGAACGCTGGCAGCGACTCACCCAACTGCTCGACGAGGCGTCGGAGCTCAACACCGCCGAGCGCGAGGCGTGGCTTGCCCGACTGCCTGCCGATGACGCCGTGTTGCGCGAAGAGCTCGGCTCGTTGCTGGCGTCACTTCCAGATGCCGACAACCTGTTCGCGACGCCCGCGTGGTCGTTGCTGCCGGTTACCGAGATACTCCCGCCGCTTGCTGTTGGTCAGCGTTTTGGCACCTGGTCGCTGATGCGCGAACTCGGTCGCGGTGGCATGGGCACCGTGTGGGAAGCCATGCGTGTCGACGGCGGCTTCGAACAACGCGCGGCGCTCAAAGTGTTGCGAGCCTCGCTCGATTCTGATTCGCTCCGACAGCGATTCGGTACGGAGCGTCGATTGCTGGCGCGTCTGCGTCATCGCAATATCGCCACGCTCTTAGACGGCGGCGTCACCACCGATGGTGCGCCGTGGTTTGCGATGGAGCTGGTGGACGGTGAACCGATCACGCGCTGGTGCGACGAACGGCGTCTGCGTATCCCCGAACGATTGTCGTTGCTGCGGCAAGTGTGCGGCGCTGTGCAGCAGGCACACCGTTCGCTTGTAGTGCATCGCGACCTCAAACCCGGCAACATTCTCGTGACCAGCGATGGCACGGTCAAGCTGTTGGATTTCGGGATTGCCAAAGTGCTCGACGCAGCGGACGACAGCGATGACAGTCACACCCGGCCCGGCAGCGTGCTTGGGACGCCCGCCTACATGGCACCGGAATTGTTGCGTGGCGCGCCAGCGTCAACAGCGGCAGACATCTACTCACTTGGTGTGGTGAGCTACGAATTGCTCGCGGGACACGTCCCGTTCGACGTCAACCCGCGCACCAACGCCGACTGGCAGCGTGCTGTCCTGGAGCGCGAAGCACCGTCCCTCGCGTCGCGAATCACCGAGGCAGCGGCAGAGGCGCGTGGCGAGCGGTCTGTCCATGCACTCGAGCGACAACTGTCCGACGACATTGCGCGCATTGTTGCCATGGCGCTGCGCAAGGAACCAGATCGACGGTACGAGTCTGCCGAACAGTTTGGCGAGGACTTGCGTCGATGCATGGCCGGACTGCCCGTTCTCGCGCAAGTCAACACCGCGACGTATCTGCTCGCGCGGTTCGTGCGACGCAACACAGCGGCCGTCATCGCGGGTATCGCGGCGTTGTTGATGCTGCTCGCGGGGCTCGGCAGCACGACATGGCAAGCGCGCGTCGCACGTCGCGAGCGCGATCGCGCGCAGGTAGAAGCAGCAAAGGTTCGTCGTGTCCAAACGTTCATGGAAGAAACGTTTCGTGCGGCTGATCCACGTACTCAAGGCAAAGACGTCACCGTAGCGCAGGCACTCGGCACCGCGGAACAACGCGCCGAAATTGAGTTTCGCAGCGACACGGCTATGCTCGCCGCGCTGCTGTCCAGTGTCGGGCGCACGTACCACGGACTCGGCAAGTACGACGATGCGAATCGCGCGCTTACGCGGGCGCTGGCGTTGCACGTGCGTCGACGGGAACGCAACCGGTCTGACGTCACACAATCATTGCGCGCTCTCGCCAGTCTGGAAGCAGAACGCGGACGTATACCCTCTGCCGAGTCGCTATACACCCAGGCGTTAGCGCTCGCTCGACAGGCGCCGGTCGATTCGACAACACTCGGCGGTCTGCTCGATGGTGTTGGCTCGCTGCAACTTGACAAGGGCGACTTCCCCGCCGCTGAGGCAACGCTCCGACAAGCGCTGGCGTTGCAGCGACGGTTCACCGGCGATTCAAGTGCCGTCGTGGCTGCAACGCTCAACAATTTGGGCGTGGCACTCGGTCAGCAGAATCGATGGCCCGAGGCGATCCCGCTCCACGAGCACGCGCTGCGCATTATGCGCCGCGTGAGTAGACCCGATCATCCGGACGTCGCCACGGGCCTCAACACGTTAGCCAACGCGTATACCATTGTCGGCCAGTTCCGCGCGGCAGACACGTTGTTTCATCAGGCGCTCGCGCTGCGCGTTCGCGTGCTGGGCGCGCACCATCCGGAAGTAGCGTGGACGCACTACAGTTACGCGGACATGCTGCGACTGTCGGGCGATTTTCCGCGCGCTATCGTGGAGGCACAGGCGGTGTTGGCGGAACGCGGCACCACGCTTCCCGAATCGCATCCGATGATTTCAAGTGCGCTCACCGTCGTTGGACGGAGTCTGCTGTCGCTACGTCAGCCGCGCGAGGCCGAACGCGCGTTGCGTGAAAGTTGGCGTTTGCGGCGAGATGCGTATCCGCGCGGTCACTGGTTGGTCGCAAGTGCCGCAGGTGCCGTGGGCGAATGCTTGCTCGCGCAGCGACAATATGCGGCGGCCGAGCCGTTCATCGCCGATGCATTTGCGACGCTGCTTGCGGCGAAGGGAACGGCTGATCAACGCACGCGCGACCTCGGTGCGTCGCTGATGGCGCTCTTCGAGGCAACGAACCGACGCGACAAGTCGGACACAGTTCGCGCGCAACTGCGTTAGCTGAGCGTTATTCGCCACGAATGATGCGCATCGTGCGGTGACGGGACCAACCGGGTTGCGCCGTGCTGTCGCGGGAGGTGTGTCGACAACCCAGTCCGCGACCCACTCGTGGGCATTGCCGGCAACACGGGCACCTTCATCGTGCTGGCCGCGTGGTACACGGTGTCACTCTTCATTGAAGTGTGCGGCCGCCGGCCAAGTCGCGCACGGCGATCGCCATTTGCGCGCCAATCACGTGTGCGCTGCGCGCCTCCAGCATTGCGCACCTAAGCCGTGCGCTCGCGCTGCGCGCGCGTGGCCGGGTTCCTCGCGACCTGCGCGCACTTGCCCGCGTCGGCGGCGGGTGTGGAGGGGTTCGGCGACAGGCTCGTGACCTGCACGGGCTTCCGACCGTCGCACTGTGAAATACCACCGCCGGACGCGCGTGACGCTCCGATCGGTGCCTCCGCTGCGTTCCCTCCAGTCGTATTCATGTCCGATCAACTCCAGTCCGCGCTCTTGTTGCACCAGCGCGGCCGACTCGCGGAGGCAGAGACGGGTTACCGGGGCGTCATGCGCCGTGAACCGAAGCAGCCCGACGCGAATTACCTGCTCGGCGTGCTGCTGCACCAGTCGGGACGTCATGCCGAGGCTGTCGCACCTCTCAAGCGAGCGACGCAAGGCAACCCGCGACGCGCCGAGTTCCACAACACACTGGGCGACACGTACCGTACGCTCGGCGACTTCGGGCCAGCGACGGAGAGTTTGCGGCGGGCAATGGCCCTCAAGCCCAACTACGCCGACGCCCAGGAGAACCTTGCGCTCACGCTCAACGCTGCCGGCGACAAAGATGGAGCGTTGACCATGCTGTTCGACGCAGTGGCGGCACAGCCAACTCACGCGTCACTCCGCCGCGTGTTGGCGTCGCTGATTGACGGCGTCTCACTCAAGGCACCTACTGCCACGCAACGTGAAGTGCTGCGGGTGCTGTGCACGGACGATGCGATCGCGACACAGTCTATCGCCGGTGCCGTAGTCGGAATGGTGCAGGGTACCGACGCATGGCAGGAACTGCTGCAGGCGACGCGCAGTGATCGCGAGCCGTTTGTTATCGAGTCCTCGGCTGCGGCGCTTCTGCACGACCCGCTGTTCCTTGCCGTAATGCCGCGCATTGTGGTGTGCGATGCGCAGGTGGAGCACGTGCTCACACGCGTGCGCCGGAGCACCTTGCTCCGCGCACAAGAGCGCGACGAACTGTGTGTTGGAGCGCGCGATGTATCCGCCCTGTTCC
>JAYSVL010000621.1:0-3002 GCA_043718595.1 Gemmatimonadaceae bacterium | reverse complement strand
TCTACTCCACCGATACCTTCGACGATCGGCTGTTCCCAAATCAGCGAGCCACGATCGAGCAACTGGGTGCGCTCGACGGTTTCTACCGGAACTTGCATCGCGCGCGCGCGGGAGCGTCTCGCACAATTCCGATTCTCCGGGAGTTCGCACCGACCGCCACGGCGAACATTGGAGAGATGTACGCCATTCGCGGATACTCAGAGCTGTTCTTCTCTGAGCTTTTTTGCGCCGGCGTGCCTTTCTCGGACGAGAATACGCCGGGCGATCCATTGACCACGGTGCAGATGTTGGATCGCGCGCTCGCCAGTTTCGACTCGGCGATAACGCTTGCGGGAACGAATGCGACCGTGCTCCCTCTCGCGCAGGTCGGTCGCGCGCGAACGTTGCTGAATCTCAATCGTGCGGCGGATGCTGCTGCGGCGGTCGCGACCGTAGCGACCACGTACAAGTACGAGGCCTTTCACTCGCAGGCCAGTGGCCGGCAGGAGAACGGGGTGTGGAACGCGCTGTCGGTATCGGCCCCGCGTTACGCGATGTACATACCTGCCGAGGCTAAAGTGCAGTTTCTGCGCACGCCGATGGACCCGCGTGCGCCGTGGGTTGCCGTCCCTGGCCGCCAAGGGTTCAATTCGGCGCACACTAACCTACCGAATCAGCTCAAGTACGGACGTGCTAGTGCGGTCCGGCTTGCCGATGGCATCGAGGCGCGCTTGATCGAGCTTGAAGCGCGGTTGCGTGGTGGTACAGCGGCGGATCGTCAGGTCGTCTTCGACGGACTGAACAATCTCCGCGCGAACGGTGGTACTCCGGGAATCCCAGCGCTGGCAACGGTTCCCGCAACGCAGGATGCTGCGGTCGATCTGTTGTTCGAAGAACGCGCCCTGTGGATGTGGCTTACTGGGCATCGTCTTGGCGATCTCCGTCGGCTCATTCGCCAGTATGGTCGCGGGGCGGAGACCGTGTTCCCCACCGGCGCGATGCGCGCGCCGCTTGTCGGCAACTACGGTACCGACGTGAACCTGATTATTCCGGCGGCCGAGCGGAACAACTCGAAGTTCGGTGGATGCCTTAACCGCGGGGCGTAACGGCGGGGTTCATCAAAGACGCCTGATGTCGCGTTGAAACGTGATCCAAGAAGAAGGCGGCTTGCCCCCCGGGCATGCCGCCTTCCGTACTCGAGCCCGGAGCCGTATCCGTGGCGCACAGGCCGATCGTGACGCGGTATTTGCGGCGCTGAACGCACTACGGGCTACCTGTCTCGCGGCGGCGATGACCCGCTTCCCACCGCACCAGCGACGCAGAACGCGGCCGTTGATCTGTTGTTCAGGGAGCGTGCGTTCTGGTTGTGGCTCACCGGCCATCGCATCGGCGACATGCGTCGCTTGATCCGTCAGTACCGTCGGGATCAGGCAACCGTGTTTCCCATCGGCGCGATGCCACTTCGTCGCGGCGAGTCGTACGGGACGGATGTGAACTTCGTGGTGCCGTTTAACGAGCGCAACAATCCGAAGTTCTCGGGCTGCATCGATCGCGCTCCGTAAGTGCATTCGGCGTTGGTAGGACAAGGGGCGCGCTCACGTTGAGCGCGCCCTTTGTTGCTTGAAACGTTGGCTTAAACCTTTTGTCCGCGATTAACGAGAAATCGCCGCCGCCGCCACAGGAGACGAGATGCTAATCTTGCGCGGCACCGCCTGACTAGTCTTCGGCACCGTCACCGTCAGCACGCCCTGTGCAAAGGTCGCGTCGATCTTCTCCGCATCGACATGTTGCGGCAAACGCACGGACCGTGAGAACGCGCCACTCAAGCGCTCGACGCTGAACACGCGCAGTTGCGTGTTCTTGTCGCGCGTTGGCAAGGTTGCCGCGCGCGTGCCGCTGATCGTGAGTGTGTGCCGATCAAACTGCACGTCCACGTTCTCAGGGTGTACGCCGGGCAGATCGGCCTCAACTACGAACGCCGACTCAGTTTCATAGATGTCCACTGGCGGCATCCAGAGCTGTGCGCGGGTGCGCCCTTCCTCCAGTACGGATGACGGAGTGGTTGATGCGTCCATCGCCTGGCTGACGGTCATCAGGCGATCGAGGACGGAATTGAGATTGGTCGTAAACATGGAATGCTCCGAGTGTGTGAGTTGGAAATGCCACACCGGTCGTGCGGCCGCGCTGTTGATGCGCACCACACCATTGGGCAATCTGCGTACCGCGAAATATCGGCCAGCCGGGCAGTGTTGCGAAAAAACACTCGGGGCAATCTGTCGCGTTGACAGCGGCTGTTTGCCTAATTGGCGTGCCAGCGAACGTCGTGAACGTCCCCTCAAGGTCTAGCTGTTCGACGCAGAGGTCCACTCGGCAGGTGAGAGCACGCGCGCCATTCGGGACCCGCGCGCTTGGAGTTCCCGGTCGAGCGTGATCAGCACACCATCCACGTCACGCGCTGTTGCCACATACACGGCGTCTGCTCCGCGTAGGCTGCACGTCGCTGCGACATCGGCTGCCATGGCTGCAGCGCGATGCGTGAGGGCATGTACTTCAAGATGTGGAAGACTGAGGGCCAGCCGACCCGCTTTTAGTGCCAGCGAACGATCGCCCGTGCGACGCGCGATCGTCGCACAGACTTCGATGACGAACAATCCGGGCTGATGAATGCTCGTTTTTCGCTGCACGAGTGCGTCGAGCAGTGCGGCGCACTCGTCATGCTGTCGTTCAGACGGCGAATTCGCCGAGAGCCAGACCGACGCGTCGAGCGTGACCCTCATCGACGATCGGCGTGCAATTGTTCGGTCAGACCGCCAGCGTCCCCGGTCGCTTTGGCGATCTCTTGTCCCAGCGCCTTAAACGCGCTGAGCCAGCGGCTCTCATTGCTGACGTCGCGCAAGCTCAGCGTAGGATCCGCAGGCACCGCGCCGCTGACCCAACCGGTGAACAACGCTGTTGCCACTTCGCGGACGGAGCGACCCTCGAGCGCGCTCTTTGTTTTCGCGAGCTCGTAAAGTGTGCCCGAA
>JAYSVL010000063.1:0-2691 GCA_043718595.1 Gemmatimonadaceae bacterium | reverse complement strand
CAATTTGCTGAAAGTGGAAGTGGTGTAGCGGCGTGACCCAAGGCGTCGCGATGCGCTGTCGGTGTAACGACGTGACCCAAGGCGTCGCGATGCGCTGGGTGAGTCGCGCGTGAAACTCACCTTCTTGGGCACGGGCACCAGTTTCGGCGTGCCACAAGTGGCCTGTCCGTGCGCCGTCTGCGCATCGCCGGATCCGCGCGACAAACGGTCACGCTGCGGCGCCGTCATCGACACGGACGACGGCACACGACTGCTGCTCGACACGCCGCCCGAGCTGCGGTTGCAACTAGTCTCCGCCGGTATTGACGCCATCGACGCGGTGCTGTTCACGCACGAACACGCCGACCACATTCACGGCATCGACGACCTGCGCGCGTTTACCATCAGGAGCGGTGTGCCGCTGCCGTTGTATGGTGCGCAATCCACGCTCGATGTAATACGCGCTCGATTCCCGTACATCGTCGATGAGCGCATGTTGCCGCTCCCCGGCACGACGAAACCCGAAGGCATCATCAGTGTCGTCAGCGACGGCGTGCCCTTTCGCGTTCGCAATACGGAGATCCTGCCGTTCGCGGTACCGCACGGACGTACTGATGTGCTGGCCTATCGTGTCGGGCCGATCGGATATGTCACCGATGCAAAGACGCTTCCCGAGAGCTCGCGTCGTGCTTTGGCCGGCGTTCGGGTGTTGGTGCTCAACGCCCTGTTGCGGCGGCCGCATCCTACACACTTGTCGATCGACGAGGCTGTCGCCATGAGCCAAGTGATTGGTGCGGAACGCACATATTTCACGCACTTGACGCACGACAATTTTCACGCCGCGCTCGCGGCGGAACTCCCAGACGGCATTAGTCCGGCATACGATGGACTGGTCGTCGACCTCGAACCGCAAGGATTAGTCGCATGACAATCTCGTTCGACTTCTCGAACATGATGGCTGGCACGCTGGCCGGCGGGCAGGGCATTACCGCCGCGCAGTGGTCGTCGGCGCAGGATGTATTTCGACCCACACATGCGGCGGTGATGGCGCGACGCGCGGACCTCGGGTTTCTCACGCTTCCAACAAACGACGCGCAGTTGCAAGCCACGCTCGACACAGCGGCCAGCGTGCGAGGCAAGTTTACCGATGTCTTGCTGCTCGGCATCGGCGGCTCCGCGCTCGGACCGATCGCCCTTCGCACGGCGCTGCGTCCACATGCATGGAACACCCTCGACGCGGCAGCACGTGACGGGTATCCACGATTGCATGTGCTCGATAACGTAGATCCGGTGACGATCGCGGCGGTGTTGACTCGACTCAGCCTCGCGCAGACACTCGTGCTCGTGGTGTCCAAGTCTGGCGGCACCGTCGAAACCATGGCGCAATACCTCATTGTTCGCGAGGCACTGGCGTCAGCGCTTGGTGAGGAGCGCGCGCGCGCACATTTGATTTTCGTCACCGACCCCGAGGTTGGTGCGCTCCGCCGTATCGCCCGCGCTGAAGGTGTCACCACGCTCGACATTCCAGCGAACGTGGGCGGTCGGTTTTCTGTCCTGTCGCCGGTTGGCTTGCTGCCTGCCGCGCTCATCGGCGTTGATGTGCGCGCACTGTTGGCGGGCGCCGCAGACATCACGCAGCGCGCCACGTCGGACAACCTGACAGAGAACCCCGCCGGTGTATTTGCGGTATTGCAGTGGATCGCCGATACGCAGCATGGGCGCTCCGTGCAGGCGGTAATGCCCTATGCCGATCCACTGCGCGATCTTGCGGCGTGGTTTGTGCAGCTCTGGGCAGAATCGCTGGGCAAGATTCGCCCTGACGGCACCCATGTCGGGCCAACGCCAATACCTGCGGTCGGGGCCACCGATCAGCATTCGCAGGTGCAACTGTTTATGGAAGGTCCGCTCGACAAAACCGTCACCTTTATCGCCGTCAACGGACGCGAAGGTGAGGGACGCATTCCCGCTCGACACGCGGATATCCCGGAGCTGGCATACCTCGGCGGACGCACGCTCGGCACGCTGATGGATATCGAGCAACGGGCAACCGCCGGTGCCCTCGCTGCACGGGGTCGCTTCAACGCCACGTTGCACATCGACACCATCGACGCGTGGCACCTTGGGGGCCTGATGCAGCTGTTCGCCCTCGCGACCGCGTACGCGGGTACGCTCTACGGCGTCGATGCGTTCAATCAACCGGGCGTGGAGCTGGGCAAGAACTTCGCCTATGCGATGCTCGGGCGACCAGGGAGCGACGAGGCGCGCGCCGAATGGGATGCACTGCCGAAACCCGATCCGCAGTGGCGCGTCTGAGAGCTGAAATCCCGCGTCTACCCTTGCCGCAACCAGCCCAATCATGGGAACTTGGTACGACGCTGGTAAGGACGCGTTTCGCCATGGCCGCTCGGCTGTGCGCACCACCACTCACTCGCTGCCGCTCCGGTTGCATCATCGCACTGGACAGGATGCCTGATACGAATGTCTGAGAAATCCACGCCTTCTTCCGCGCTGTTTGGCGGCGCTGTCACGGTTACGGCGGGTCACGTGCATGTGCACGATGCGTCGGCACTGGCCAGCTCGCACATGGATGCGCTTGTGCGCCAGGCGGTTTTTGGTGACGACGGTGAGCGCAACGTCGCGCGCTGGTTGCTGTGGGAGCTCGGGCAAGCGGTCGGGGTGCGACCGGCATCGATCCACGAGCTGTACATCGCG
>JAYSVL010000620.1:0-8999 GCA_043718595.1 Gemmatimonadaceae bacterium | reverse complement strand
GGACCGCCGGCTGATCGGCCAGATCCGGCGGTAACACTTTGATCGCGACCAGGCGTTGCAGCTTGAGGTCGCGGGCGAGATAGACGATGCCCATGCCGCCGCGGCCGAGTTCGCGCTCGATCTCGTATTGGCCGGTGAGGGCCTGCGCCAGAGAATGCATCGTGGAGATTGCCGGATGGACGACGCGGAGACAAGGCGTCGTGGCCAATCTGACGTCGTTTGCCCGTCTCGTACGTAGTATTCAGGATGGTCACGTAGGTGGCTTCCTCCGCAACTCTGATGAAGAAATCGGCCAGCATCCAGCTCGTCTTCCTGAACACGATCATCCTTGGCGCCACGGCGTGCGATGACGCACCCCCGCCCGTCGATCCCTGCAGCACGCGGACATTCAATCAGGCGGCGTGCGAGGTCGCCGTGCAGAATCGGGGATATCACTACCACGGCGCGTGGATCCCGATGTTCTACCCATCGCCGTTTGGCTTCTATTCCGGGCGCTACGGAAACTACATCGCGAGTGGCGGGCGCGTGTTCTCCGCGCCACGGTCTGCGTACGAGTCGGGGTACCGGTCGCACGACACACGCGCAAACGCCTATGCGACCGCAGTCACGCCCCGCGGCACCAACTTGTCCCCGTCGCGCATGGCGGCAATCACCTCGCGTCCAGCGTCGATCGCGCGCGCGCGCAGCGGCGCGACTCGGAGCCGCGGTGGCTTCGGTTCGATCGGAGCGGGTCGTACTTCGTTTGGAGGCTGACCGATGCGACGAAACGTGCGCATGACCGTGTTGCGCTTCACCGTCGTCGCGCTGGCCTGCGTTGTTGCCAGCGGGTGCGCGAGTAAAGAGGAGCGCGCACAGCAGTTGGAAACGGCCATGGTGGAACAGGCGAAAGCCGATGCCGCCGCCGAATCACTCTTCGTGACAGACTCGGCGAAACTCGCCGCATCGATCACGCTCGACACGGTGGCTGATCTCGAACGCCGGTCGCAGCTCTACAACGATGAGAATGGCGATATGCGAACCGAAAACTCATACGTCGCGCTTACACGCACGCGTGCTCGCTGCGCACTCGACTCGGCACGGTACGAGCGCACCGTGCGCGGAGACACACTTACTTGTCAGTGGGACACACCAAAGTGAAGCGTGTCGTGAATCCGGTGCGCGCGGACTGGCAACAGAAAGTGGAGAGTGTCGGGCTCGCGTGGCATTCGGCCAAGGGCGCGTATTGGAATGAGGCGGCGTACTACTCGTTCACGATGGACGAGGTGCTCAAACTCGAGGACGCGACCAACAAGTTGCACGCGATGTGTCTGCAAGCGGCGCAGCACATTATCGACAAGCAGCTATTTAGCGCGATGCGTATTCCGTCACACATCGTGCCGTTGATCGTTGCTGCGTGGGAGCAAGAGCCGCCGTCCCTGTATGGACGGTTTGATCTCGCGTACAACGGCATGGGCTCGCCGAAGATGCTTGAATACAACGCAGACACGCCGACGTCACTCGTCGAGGCATCGCTGGCGCAGTGGTTTTGGTTGCAAGACGTATTCCCGGCAAAGGATCAGTTCAACTCGCTGCACGACCGACTGATCGAACAATGGAAAGCGCTCGCGCCGTATGTGCAGGGTGATCGTCTGCACTTTGCGGGCATGGACGACATCGAAGACGGCATGACGCTCGCCTACCTGCGCGATACCGCGCAGCAGGCTGGCCTCACCTGCGAGTCGCTGACGATGGAGCAGATCGGTGTCTCGTCGGACGGTTACTTCACCGACTTGAACGACCGCGTGATCGAGTCGTGCTTTAAGCTGTACCCGTGGGAGTGGCTGGTAAACGAAGACAACCACTTTGTCGCCGCGTTGCTCGAACGCGGGACAGCGATGCAATGGATCGAGCCGGTGTGGAAGATGTTGCTCTCGAACAAGGGACTGCTGGCGGTGCTGTGGGACTTGTTTCCCGAGAGCCCCTATCTGTTGCCCGCCTCGTTCGACATCGCTGATACGCTTACCTGGGACGCGTACGTCAAGAAGCCGCTGCTCTCGCGAGAGGGCGCCAACGTGACCGTCACGATGTTTGACCAGACCCTGATGGAATCACAAGGCGACTATGGTGAGGAGGGATACGTCTACCAAAGCCTGGCAACGATTCCCAGCATGGATGGTCATTACCCGGTGATAGGCTCCTGGATTATTGGGCAGGAAGCGGGTGGCATGGGCATCCGTGAATCGAAGCGTATCATCACCGATAACATGTCGCAGTTCGTGCCGCATCTCATTGAGGGGTGACGGCACGGATGACTGACAACGGGCGCGACGCGCAGTATCTGGAAGACTTTGTGGTGGGCACGCGCTATGTATCTGCGCACTACACGGTGACGGAAGCGCAGATTATCGCCTTTGCACGCGAGTTCGATCCGCAACCGTTTCATACTGATCCTGTCGCTGCAACAGCCTCGGTGTTTCGCGGGCTGGCGGCGAGCGGCTGGCACACCGCCGCGATCTCGATGCGTCTATTCGTCGACCTGCAGATCGGTGCCGCAGGCGGCATGGTCGGTGCCGGCGTCGAGAAGCTCGATTGGCCGCGTCCCGTTCGTCCCGGCGACACGTTGCAAGTGGAGGCGGACGTAGTGGCGGTACGGGTGTCCGTCACGCGACCGTCGATTGGCATTGTCACACTGCAGGTGATCACCCGAAACCAGCATGGCGAGATCGTGCAAACGTATATGGCGAAATGCGTGGTGCCGACGCGACCTGCCGCATAAATATCGCGCGCGGATTGCGCTGGGATAACAACGGATAAACTGCAATTTTCGTGGGATAGAAACAGATAGCAACTGATTTAGATGGGATACAGCAAGAGCTACAAAAGAAGTTTTTGTAGTTTGTTGCAGTATCCTCGTAAATCAGTTCCTATCCGTTTCTATCCCACGAAAATTGCAGTTTATCCGCTGTTATCCACCGAACCAGCGCTCTCAAAGAAAATCGCCTAGAAGAAGAACGTCTGTCCACCCGATCCACCGAACCGCGGGTTCACAACGTTGTTGAAGATCGACCCAAACGTGTAGCTCACGCCAAAGTTGCCGAAGTAGCGAAAGTTCGTCGCCAGTGCTTGCTGACGGGCGATGATCTGCTGGTCGGTCAGGCCGCGTCGCGGCAGGTACAGCTGGTCGGCGACGCGTGAGGCGTATCCGCCAAGGTTGATCGAGAGCCCTTTCGAGATACGCAGCGACACGTTGCCGCTCGCGCCATAGTTATAGCGGTTGAGGTCGTGCAAATACTGCGACCCAAACAGGCCGATATTGAGCGACCCCCACTGCTGTTTCGCATTCCACGACACGTTCATGTTGTGCACCGGCCGTATCTCGTCCACCTGGCCATCGAGCGTCAGTTCCTTGTAGCGAAACGACTGTACACCGAGTGAATAGAACAGGGTCAGCTGGCGACGCGTAAAATCCTTGTATGGAAAAATGTTGTACTCGATCGCCGGCGCGATTCTCATGCTGAGTTTCTGATTCAGAAAGTCCGACGACGAAGCATCCGCGCTCAGTCCGGCCGAGAGATGGTCGCCGAGGCTCTTCACCGCGAGGGTGCTGGCGCTGTAGTTCCGCTGCAGATTGACGAACGTGCCTTCGCTCCCCAGGCTGTATTTACTCTCGCTGTATCCATAGTTGCTGTTCACGTTGAGCTTCCATGCCGCCGTGACGCGATTGGCGCTCGCGTTGACATTCAAACTCAACGACGTGGACGATTTTTCACCGTTCGTATAACCGTTACCGGAGATGCGATAGACCCAAAAATTCCAGCGGTCCTTCTTCGGTTGCGCCATCACGGTGCTGCCGCTCGGCGCTGCGTAGGTCACCGTCAGTTGCGCGGCGAGCGGTGTTTTCGCCGCGTACGGCGCGAGTAGCAAGGAGAATGTGCGCGCCAGCTGTCGGCGCACCACGTCGGCGGCATCATTCGGGTTGGTAAACACAACGACCGTATCGGCGCGACCCTTGTAGCGCTCCAGGCCAATCGCGGTGACCGTATACTCGGTGCCCCCGGAACCGGTGCGGAGCGAGGTCACGAGCAGTTGCACGTCGGCGACGAGTCGATCTCGAACCCACGTCGCCCAGCGAATCTGATCCCGCATGAAGTCAAAGTCACAGCCAGCACTTTGACAATCGAGGAAGGCCCGCACCGCATCGGTGCGCCCGCTGTCGGCCACGGCGGCTGGAGTAGGCGCAGCCTGCGCAGCGAGTGAACCTGCAGTACTCAGGGTACAGACAGCGAAGAGGAGGAGGGCAACGTTGCGCATTGATTGACGTCCGGGGAAGGGGCGGACCAACGGATACCATTTGGACACCTGCTATACGCGATTGGATGTGTCGAGTTCCACATCCATCGCTGATCTGGCGGGGAAACGTCAGAAATCTCGTCGACGTCATCAAATCGCCATGAACTCGCAATCTCAGATTCACGGTCGCGCGTCGTGCGCGGATCGCCCGGGCCATCTTGCCGAACGCCGCGCGCCGCCACACGATGCAGCGATCGACGACACAAGCGCTCGCCCGCAACGCCCTTCACCCTAAGCACGCTCTCATGTTGTGGATCAAACATCGGCACCGTCAGCTGCTGTCGCCAATCCGTCACTTCGTCCTCGTCCTCGCGCTCGGTGGCGTCGTCTCACGCGGGGACGCGCAAACGACGGGAAACGCGGCGGGAGCGTCGCGATTCGACGCGCCGCGTGTACGTCGTCCGGCATTTGATGTGGCCGAGCTGTCGCTGCGCGATCTGCAGGCGGCGATGACCGATGGGCGCGTCTCGTCGGCTGGACTCGTCGATGCGTACCTTGCGCGCATCGCGGCCTACGATCAGCAGGGGCCATCGCTCAACGCGCTGATACGCCTCAACCCTCGGGCGCGTGCCGAGGCGTTGCAACGCGACGCCGAACGGAAGGCCGGACGCGTGCGAGGGCCGCTGCATGGCATTCCGATCGTCGTCAAGGACAACTACGACACCGGAGACATGCCGACGAGCGCGGGCTCTCTCGCTCTCGCGTCCAGTCAGCCAGCACGCGACGCGTTTGTGGTGCGACAGCTCCGCGACGCAGGAGCAATCGTGCTCGCCAAGGCCAACTTGCACGAGCTGGCCGCCGGCATCACGTCCATTAGTTCGCTCGGCGGACAAACGCGAAATCCGTATGACCTGACGCGCTGCCCAGGTGGTTCGAGCGGCGGAACCGCCGTGGCGGTGACGGCGAGCTTCGCGGCCGTGGGCTGGGGATCCGACACCTGTGGCTCGATCAGAATCCCATCGGCCTTCAACAATCTGGTGGGTCTCCGACCAACGCAGGGCCTCGTCAGTCGGTCCGGGATCGTGCCGCTCTCACACACGCAGGACATTGGCGGACCGATGGCGCGAACGGTCACCGATCTCGCGATCGCCCTTGATGCGACGGTTGGTGTCGACACCGCCGACATCGCATCACGTCTTACCGCTGGCCATCAGACACCGCGCTTCATCGAGGCGCTCAATCGTGATGCACTGCGCGGTGCGCGACTCGGCATTTTGTTGCCGTACTTCGTCGATACCGATGGAGAAATTGCCGACACCGTGCGCTCCGCGCTCGACGCTATGAAACGCGCTGGAGCGACGGTCATCGACGTGCGGGTGCCAGAGTTCGACACGCTGATGGCGGCGTCGAGCGTGCTGAACATGGAGACACGTTCCGACCTGATCGCCTACCTGCACGGTGTGCCAAACGCACCAGTGCACTCCATGCGCGATATCCTCGCGAGTGGTTTGTACGATCGCGCGCTCGAATCACGCTTTCGCATGGTTGATACCATCGTGGGGATGGAGAGCGAGGCGTATCGACGCGCCGTGACGAAGCAGGCGGCCCTGCGACAACGCATCACGGTGGTCATGGACAGTCTGGCACTCGACGCCTTGGTGTATCCCACCATGCGGCAGAAGCCCACGCTCATTGGCGAGCCACAAGCGGGTAGTACGTGCCAGTTGTCCGCGCATTCGGGCTTGCCGGCACTCAGCGCGCCCGCCGGCTTTACGGCGGAAGGATTGCCGGTGGGCGTCGAGTTTCTCGGACGCGCGTTCACCGACGCACGGCTAGTTGCGCTCGCCTATGCGTTCGAACAAACAGGAAGTCGCCGTCGTGCGCCTACAACGACGCCTTCATTGGTCGGCACGGCGCGTGTCGCGCGCGCGATCACGTTGCACACGCGCGGCACCGGCGCCTCAGCGCGGACCCACTTCACCTATGACGCGGTGCAGAACACACTGGCCTGGTCGTTACAGGTGTCAGGTGCCGGTGCGGCACGTGTGCTCGCTGTGGTACTGCGACGCACGGACGCGAATAGCATCAGCGCACGAGTTGTCGCTCGCCTCGCCGGCCCGGGAGTGACGCGGGCGCACGGCGCGCTGCTGCTCAACGCCGTCGAACGACGCGCACTCTTTGATGGTCGGCTGCGCGTATCCGTGTATGAGATCGGTCAACCGATTACACCTGCCGAAACGCGACTCGTCTTTCCAACATCCATCGCTAAATGAGGTCCGAGCCAGGGCAGCGCCACCAAAACTCGCCTGCGACTCCCGCGCGAGACCAAGTGCACACGCACGGGCACGCGCACGATCATGCGCATGGCCACGCGCACGGAGCGAACCGTTCTCGACTGACGCTGGTACTTGGCTTGTCGGCGTTCTATCTCGTCGCCGAAGTGATCGGCGGTTGGCTCACGAACTCTTTGGCACTCCTTGCAGACGCAGGGCACATGTTCTCCGATGTAGCGTCGCTGGCACTGGCCCTTGTCGCCATGCGCGTGTCGCAACGACCGCCAACGTCGCAGCGCACCTTCGGCTATCATCGCGCAGAGATTCTCGCTGCGCTCGCGAACGGCGCTACGTTGGTGGCCGCCTCTGCATGGATTGTGGTTGAAGCGTGGCAACGCTTCGCCAACCCACCGGCGGTTGCCGGCGCGCCGATGATGGCGATCGCGGCTGGTGGACTCGCCGTGAATCTGTTGTCACTGCGCGTGTTATCTGGCGGGCGTGGCGACAGCCCTAACATGCGCGGCGCGTGGCTTCACGTGGCGACCGATGCGCTCGGCAGTGTGGGCGCAATCGTCGCGGGTCTGCTGGTGTGGCGCTTTCAGTTTGGCTGGGCCGATCCCGCGATCTCGGTGCTGATTGCGGCGCTCGTGGCATTCTCGTCGTGGCGCCTCCTCCGCGAGACCGTCGACGTGCTCATGGAATCGGCTCCGGCGCATGTCGACGTGGCCAGCGTGCGTCGAGCACTCTCCGCAGCGCCCGGCGTTCATTCGGTGCATGACCTGCACGTATGGTCCATTGGCAGTGGCATGATCGCCCTGTCCGGACATGTGCAACTCACCGACGGCGCACCAGCCGACGAGCACGCTGAAGTACTCACCAGCTTGTGCACGCTTCTGCGCGACGGATTCGACATTCGGCACGTGACAATTCAATTGGAGCCATTTGGCTTTAGCAATACGGCACGCTGCGACGCGCACCACGCATCGGCGCTCAGCCACACGTAGTCGCAGCGAGAGCATGGCGAGGCCAACCGCCGTACGCGTCTACTTTCGCCCGATGCGATACTCCTTGGGCGGCGTCGCGCCGAGCAAGTGCGTCACGAAATAGTCCCATCGACGACGCGTCATGTCGTTGGCCGGTTGCAGTTGCACAATGCGCCGGCCACGAATGGTGATGTCGCAAGAGCCGGTGCCCGCGTGCTTGCGGGTAAGGCGCCGACTGGTCACGTTGAGCGCATGGAGAGACGCGACAAGAGGGTGGCACGCGCCGTGCTCGTCGGCATGGTTGTCGGTACCGGAGTGCCAGGTCGCACGACTTTGGGCGCACAAACGCTCGAAGCACTGTGGTATTCACGTTCGTCGGCGCAGACGACGCAGGTACTCGCGGCGCATGCCGATCGCATCTCGGTGCTGTCGCCGCAGGTGTTCGCCTTCGACAGCCTCGGCAACATTCATGGGGCACTCAAGGCGCAGGACGTTGCCATCGTGCGGGCCCGTGGCATCCAGCTCGTGCCCCTGGTGATGAACCCCGGCTTTGATCAGACGCTTATGCATCGACTGCTCACCGTGGCTGATGCACGAGACCGGGCCTTGCACAGCATGGCGGAACTGTGTCGCAGCCAGCACCTCGACGGCATACAGTTGGACATTGAGAACGTACACGTGACCGATCGCGACGTCTTCACAGCCTTTGTCCGTGCAGCGGTCGATAGTGTGCATCGGGCTGGATGCACGTTGTCTGCGGCGGTCGTACCACGCACGTCTGACGATCGCGGACCATCGGCGTATCATCGCTGGATCTACGACAACTGGCGCGGCGTGTACGACTACAAAGCGCTTGCGGACACGCTGGATTACCTCTCGTACATGACGTATGCGCAGCACACCGGAGGTTCGCCGCCGGGTCCGGTCGGTGGTTATCCGTGGATCAAGGCGTGTCTCGAGTACGTCCTGTCACTCGGTGTCCCGCCGCAGAAAATCTCACTCGGCATTCCTGGTTACTCCGACCACTGGTACCCCACGTGGAACTGGCGCACCGGTTCGGGGACAGGCGGCAGCGATATCAGCTATGCGGACGGGCTTAAGCTGCTGCGCACACACAAAGCTGTTGCGCGCTGGGACAGCATACAGAAAGCGCCGTTCGCGATGTGGGAGAATGGCGGGGTGTTTGAGCAGCTCTGGCTCGAAGATGTGCGCGCGTTTGAAGCCAAGCTGCGACTCGTCACAGAACACAAACTGCGTGGCTACTCCGTCTGGCTGCTCGGCCTGGAAGATGCGCGCATCTGGGCATTGCGTCATCCCGTCAGGAAAGAGTAATTCCCGGTATGGATCGTCGCGCGTTTCTGCAGCAGTGTGCGCTGGCCGCGGGTGGACTCGCGCTGCCGAGTGTTGCGCTCGCACGAACGCGTGTGTACGAATTCACGTTTGCGCGACTGCGCTACGACTCGGGCGACTGGGA
>JAYSVL010000619.1:0-9028 GCA_043718595.1 Gemmatimonadaceae bacterium | reverse complement strand
CGGTGAGCGCCCCAGCCCGGCCACGAGCTGATCTGGATAGTCACCGAACATTCCGTCGACTCCCAGTGCTGCGAGTTCCCGCACTTCCGCCAGGGGATCGCCGCCGTACCGCGCCGACAGAAAATTCGCCTCGGGGCGCAATGTCCAGACATGCACCAGCAATCCCGCTGCGTGTGCGTCGCGAATGAGCGATGTTGGAACCGAGGTGGGCAGCGGACCGACGATCAGTCGTGTATTCGCACCGATCGCATCGGCGTATGTGGCCACTTGACGCAGACCACTTGGTGTGAGCAAATCGTTAAAGCTGCGTTTATCACTGCTGGCGACGAAGTCATACGGACGGGCATCACCGGCCACGAGCTGCACCAGCCGAACGCGCGTTACTCGGCGCAATTCGCGCAGATTGCTCACCTCGAACGACTGAATGAACACCGGTGCACCGGCGTGATTGAGTCCGTGCGCGCCCAACACGGATAAAAGGGTGGGCTCAAGCGGCAGCCCCAGCGCGCGAAAGTACGACGGATGTTTGGTCTCCACATACACGCCGACCGTACGACCGCGTCTCCGTCCCGCGCTGTCGGCCAAGGCCAGCACTTCGTGCAACGTCGGAATCTCGAACATCCCGTCGTACGCGTGCGACCGGAATGGAAGCCGTTCTCGGGCCCGCAGTGTTTTTAGTTCCGCGAGTGTGAAATCTTCAGTAAACCACCCCGAGATCGTATCACCATCTACCGTCTTGTAGCGCCGCCTCGCCGGGTACTTCACCGCCACATTGGTCGTTCCGCCAATCTCGTTCTCGTGTCGCGCCACCAACTGCCCGTCAGACGTGCTCACAACGTCGGGTTCGATATAGTCGGCACCCATCGCAATCGCGAGCGCATACGCGGCCAGCGTGTGCTCAGGCCGATGCCCACTGGCGCCGCGGTGCGCGATGATGATCGGACCCACGTTCGCGATTGGTGTTTGCGCACGCGGTGGGCCAGGTGCTCGACACGCCGCCAACGAGACGACGACGGTGCCGAGTGCAACACATCGGAGACGAGACATTCGAGCAACGTAGCATGACGACGTCTCACCAGCCGCTTGATGCCGCCGCCGTGACGAAATTGCGACGGGAACTAGTCCGTCCCACGCGGTTTGATGGAGGCTGATGGCGGAGCTCGTCCGTCACATGACAAACGCCCCGTCACTGTGGCAATTTTCCTACCAATGGACACCCCTAACACGCCAGACCTCCACGCGCGCCTCTCGCAGGCGCTTGCCGGACAGTACGTCATCGAACGACTGCTCGGCCAGGGCGGCATGGGGTCGGTCTTTCTTGCCCGCGACGTCGCCCTCGACCGCGAAGTCGCCATCAAAGTCATCACGCCAGACCTCGCCTCCAGCCACGAGTTGCGGCAACGCTTCATTCAGGAAGCGCGCACCGTTGCCAAACTTCGCCATCCCAACATCGTCACCGTGTACGCCACCGGTGAAGCGGAAGGATTGCTCTATTTTGTGATGGAGTTCGTGCCCGGCGAGAGCCTGCGCGACCGCATGACGCGTGACGGTGCCATGGCCCCGCACGATGGCGACGACATCTTGCGTGACCTCGCCTTAGCGCTCGACCACGCGCACGCGGCTGGCATCGTCCATCGCGACGTCAAGCCTGAAAACGTGTTGCTCGATCGCGAAACGGGGCGCGCCATGCTCACCGATTTTGGCGTCGCGCGCGCACTGGCGGCGGCAGGCGACGGACGACTCACGGGACACGGCTTCGTGCTCGGCTCGCCTCGCTACATGAGCCCCGAACAAGCGGCCGGTGATCAGGACCTCGACGGACGCAGTGACCAATATTCGCTCGGACTGATCGGCTACGAAATGTTTGCCGGCGTACCCGCTGTTGACGGACCGACCACGTCATCCATTCTTATCAAACACCTCACCGAGCGTCCCAAACCTCTCTCTGACGTTCGACCAGAACTGCCGACGTCGATCACGATCACGATCGATCGCGCATTGCAGAAAGATCCGTCGACACGATTCGCGCGTTGTGGTGCCTTCGCCGCATCGCTCGCCGGTCAGACGTTCGATGACGCGACCCCGTCGTGGCAACAAGGTCGCACCACAAAAGCCACACCAACCGCCGCGCCAACGCGCTCCCGTCGAGTGGTCATCGGCGGTGGCGCTATTGCACTCGCGGCCGCGGCAGTCGCCATTGTCAGTACTACGCGCGCACGGCCCGATGAGCGCTCATGGTTTGTCGCGCCGTTTGAAGTACAAGGACCTGATCGCTCGCTCGACTGGTTGCGCGAAGGCAGTCTCAACATGCTCACGCTGTCGCTCGCACAGTGGACCGACCTGCACGTTGTGGAATACGAACGCACGCTCGATCTGTTGCGCAGTGCGAAACTCGACAGCGAAAAACGCATCGGTCTCGATGACGCCCGTAAACTTGCGCAACGCACTGGCTCCGGTCGCGTGGTCATGGGACAGGTTACAGTGCTCGGCGACTCCATGATCGTCACCGCGAGTTTGTATGACGCGGGCACGGGCAAGAGCACACAAAAAGCGCGCGTTGCCGCGTTGAGCAAGGCCGACCCGCGGCCGGTATTCGAATCGGTGGCCACGGCCTTGCTTAAACTCGTCGGCGCACCTGGCATCACTATTGAACTGGCCAAACAAACCACATCGTCCGTTGTTGCGTATCGCCACTACCTCGAAGGTTTGCGACACCTCAATAGCTGGCGCCTGCGCGCGGCAGACACGGCGTTCTCGAGCGCTATTGCCGCCGACTCCACCTTCGCGCTCGCCTACTACAAGAAGTCGCTCGCCCTCGGCTGGGAGGCAAGCAATGACACCGCGCGTCTCATCGCCGCCGAGCAAGCGGTGCGGCTCGCCGAGCGACTACCGTTGCGCACGCAGGAGTTGGTGAAAGGGCATGCTGAACTCACGGCTGCATTCAGTGCCGCCGAGCATGGCGACACCACGCGCACCAAGAACGGGTTTCTCGCTTCGCGCGCACGACTGGCGCGTCTTGTCGCGACAGACTCCACTGACGCCGAAGCGTGGTATGCGCTCGCCGACGCGGACTACCATCTCGTCTGGAATACGTCGTACGGCACGTCACCCGATAGCACCGCCAAGTATCTCACCGAATCGCTGCGCGGATTTCAGCGCACCATCCGGCTCGACTCCACGTTTCATCTCGCCTTTCAGCATCTCGTCGAGATGTACGGGCAGGCCGCCAACCCACGTTCATTTCTCGTGTTGGTTGGCGACACGATCAAACCCGGTGGACGGGCGGAATACGAACGCAAGATCGGCACGCCGGAGCAGCTAACGAAACTTCGGGCAGATGCGCAGCGACTATCGCGCGATGCCGCAGCGAATTGGGTTACGTCAGATCCCGACGCCGGCAACGCACGAAAGGCGCTCGCCGACGCGTACCTGTTGCAAGGCCAGCCCGACAGCGCGATGCAGACGCTGCAACAGGCACTGCGCCGCCCGAGCACGGCCGACCCCAGCATCGAGTGGATGTTGCCGCTGCTCAAGGCGCGTGCCTTGATGCCCTCGAGTGGTGCGGAGATGGCTGCGGTTGTCAAACGCTTTCCACTGGAGAAAGCACGCGCGTTGCCAATCGGTGTGCGATTTCAGGGCATGCTTGGTGCGTTCACGGTAGCAGGGATTGTCGGCATGCCGTCGCTGCTAGACTCCGCAGGCGCGCTCCTGAACAAGACCGATCCGTTCATTCCAGGACCAGGCAAACAGTCCACCGCCTTCATCACGAATTGGCTCGCGACGGGCATGCGCATTGGCATGGGTGTGCCAATGACACCCGCGATGCGCGAGTCGATGGCCAATGGCGTTCGCACGCTCGACGCGCAAGTCAAAGCAGGCGGTGATGCGCGCACGGACGTCAGCATTCCGTACATGGTGTACCTGGAAACTGGCGATACGCTGTTTCGCGCCACCGTACAGCGCTGGAACCCAACACGACTCATTGAGCTTGATGCACTCGACGCGCTCAGTCGCGGTGACACCGCAACGGCCCTGCGCATCGCGAAAGCGTTTCCGTCACTCGACTCGCTGAAAAAAGCGGCGATCGGATTTAACGGCATGCGCATGGTCGCACGTGCGCGCGTTGTGGCGGCACTGGGCGATTTGCGACTGGCCGCATCGATGTATGATGCGATCGATCCAGCAAAGTTTGTCGTCGGCAGTGCACCAGAGGTAAACTGGCCGATCTACATCCGATCGTTTCTCGCCCGCGCGCGTCTCAACGAACAGCTCGGTGAGCTCGCGCAGGCCCGTGCGGCGTACGAACGTTTTGCGACGCTGTGGCAGGGCGCAGAAGCACCGTTGCAGCCGCAGGTGCGTGCAGCGCGAGAAGCGATCGCGAGGCTTCGCGACGCGTCAACCGCACCCAAGTCGCCCGGGAGCTGACAGCCCGTGGCCGTGCCCATCAATGGCGGCCAGCACCTGTCGGTGGTGACGGCATCGGTATCGAACTTCGAGCCCAAAAAGCCTGTCACCTAAGAAATGACGCCTCAGCGCCAGCGTGAATTGTCCTCATTTTAGGACAATGGGTCTCTGCTGGCTCCCCGGATCATCACGTTGACGATGGTGTGAATGGTCTCAATCGGCGGGTGCCACTGGATGTACGGGTCATCCGCGTGCGTCAGCCAGAGCGAGACAACGCCATGGACGGAGGCCCACATCATCTGCGCGAGCTCGTGCGGGTTAAGCAGCTCGGCCCGAAAACGCCGTTCACGTATGCACTCACTGACGGTTTGGAAAACGAATTCGTAAGCGTCTTCCTCCGGACCGTTCACCGGGCACCCGTTCTCGTCCACGGGCTTATGTCGCTGTTGTGTCATAAACATGAATCGATACTGGCTCGGATTGGCCAATGCGAAGTCCGCGTACGCGACACCCAGTGCCCTCAACCGCTCCACACAGTCCGGGATATGACCGATGTTGTACATCGCCTTTCCAAGCGCCGTGAAATCGGCAACGCACAGCTCCTCGATGAGCGCGTCCTTGTCACGAAAGTGGTGGTAGATCGCCGTCGCGGTGTAGCCAATCTTCGCCGCGATCGCCCGCATCGTCGTCGCGTCCACGCCGTCCGTGACAAACAGATCCCGCGCCGCATCCAGGATCGCCTGCCGCGTTTCGGCCTTCTGGCGCTCGCGGCGAACCAGCGATGGCGTGATAGGTCTCAGCGTGGAAAGTGTCACGAACTTATGTTGGTTAGGTTATTTAACGTTGTCAAGTGACCGGTGGCGCATCTTTTGCAATACCTCGGCACCAGCACCGGTTCAGTTCTCTGATCGGAACATGAAGTACAACGCGCCAGCCACGCACAATGATGATCAGAGGTAGTCCAGCTTGATCGGCTGGCGCATGTAGAGGACCAAATCGGATACCGCTGGCTACATCCGGCGGTCGGGCAGGCTAACATATCGCAAGGCTTCGACTCGTTCCCTTCGCTCGCGTTTTGCCGAGGTGTTATGTCAGGCGCACTGATGTTGATCAAAGCCACGCATCGCTTCCGCGCGTCAGGCGTGCGTCAGCGCACACGCGCAGCGATTGCGTTGTTCGGCACGATGCTGTGTGTGGCGTCGCCGCTGTCGGCGCAACGCGCGTCGGGCGCTGGCGTGAGAGGCAGCGCGGGGGGCAGCGCATGGCTGCTCCCGGAGCCGAATGAGCTCATCGAGCGCGTGTTCACACGCATTGTGACGCAAGACAAACCGGGTGCGATGCCCATCGCGCAATTCGAACGTCGGGCCATCGGTCGCAAAGAGACGATTGACGCGCTGGAGGAATTCGCTGGGCGTGCCGTTGACCTGACGCCGCGCGCGTTCTCCGCGGTTGACGGATGGAAAGATGCACGCAAGCTCGACCTGCCTGTATGCGAAGATCTCTCGTGCCCGGTGACCGTGAACTCGGTGTGGCTCGCCGTCACCAAGATTGAGAAAGGCGCCACCCCCAACGTGCTGCACGTCTGGTATGCAACGCGGTTTGCTGCCAACGTTGGCGGTACATCACAACGTCAAGCGTATGCGTTCTGCGAGCGCTGGGTCCGTGTCGACAACGCCTGGAAGTACGAAGGCTTCATCAAAGTCATAACACTTCCCGACCGCAGCTGATCTACGTTCGGCGTGAGGTGCGAGGCTACGCTGGCGCCAGACGCGGCACGATGTCCTCAATGGGTTCCGCGGCCTGCATGCGTGCTTGTCGTCGCCCGAGCCACAATGCGACGATAAGCCACACCGCGGACATCGGGGCGGCCAAAAGCGAGATTGAACTGGCCGCCAGTCCGAGGCTTGAGAGGCCGGCGTAACTCCACGCGCCGATCTGGTCGCCACTGCGGTACGCAAACGTATCGATGAAATTCTTGGCTTTGTATTTGTCTTCCGGTGGAATCACCGAGAACAGCACTTCGCGTCCGGGGTTGGCAAACGCGTAATTGCCCGCGCGTCGCAACACGGTAAACGCCACAAAGAGCGAGAGCGACGTGACCGCACCAAGCGCACCAAAGCCGATGATGCTCATCAGCGGCAATATCGCCAGCGTCATGCCAACGCCCAACCACTTGATGACGCGCCCCGAAATAAACAACTGCGCCAGAATCGTGATCACCTGCACGGTGAGATCAATACGCGCCAGAAACGCCGTTCGCGATTCGCGGTCCGCATACCGCGCACCAACAATCTCGGCTTGCTGGAAGTACAACACCGTCGTACCAATGGTGAACAACAACATGAAGAGACAGATGCCCAGCAAGTACGGTGAGCGCAACACATGCGTAATGCCCGAGAGTGTGGTCCCGCCCACCGATTGACGCGCCCTGTCGCGATCCCGGGTTTCTGCACGAAAACTTGGCGGAAACCGGCGAACCACTTGCACGCCGCATTCAAGCAACACCACGGCGATGATCATCAACACGGGCGTGCCCACAACCTTCGCCAGCAGCGATGTCACCGACGAGCCACAAATGGCACCGAGTGAACCACCAACGCCAATAAATCCATACAATCGTTTGCCCTGTCCACTGTGGAACGTGTCGGCCATGAATCCCCAGAACACCGACGGCACGAACAAGCTGTACACACTGATAAAGATCCAGAATGCTGGCCCGAGGAAGAGTTCACGCGCTGGCGTACTGAAGTACACGGCGGCCGCAAACGCAATCAGTATTGCCGAAAACACCCGATACACAATCGGGATGAAGCGACGCACTGGCAGTCGCGACACCACTGACGAGAAAATGGGATTGACCAGCAACGTGGCAGTCAGTGTGCCGGTGAACAACCACGGCAGTTTCGCCGTGCCTGCAGCCACCCCAACGGCATCGCGGATCGAGCGCAGAATGAAGTAGCTGGCTAGCAAGAAGAAGAAAAAGACGAACGCATGCAGTGTCGCCCGCATTTCTCCGGGCTCAATGGTCACCAAGCGGCCGAGCCGTACCGCGAGCGCATTCTCCGAAGCGCGACGTTCCGCGGCGTTGGTCACCGCGTGCCGGTGTGAGTCGCGCGCCACAGCGCAAGCACTTCACGTTCACGTTCCGGTGACACACCCGCGCGCAGTTTCGCTTGCTCGACCGCCGGTCGCGAGTGATACCATCGCATCGCCGCACGCACCGTATCCTCAAGCGTGCGAAACGTGAGCCCGGCGGCTTTCGCCTTTTCAATGACGCTCGTGCAAAACGCCACGGTCGACGCACCAGTGTACGACCATACAGGCATGTCTCCCCACGAGCGCAACTTCTGCTCGGTAAGAAATGGCTGCGGAACCCATGTAAAATGTGCGTCGTTGCTGTAGCATGCTTTGATGCCGTACAGCAGCTCACCAATACCACAAACCGTGCGCGGTCCTACCGCATTGAAAATGCCACCGGTCTGCGACTCGCCGAGTCGTATCATCCATTCGGTCAGATCGCGCACGTCGATCCACTGTGCGGGGTCGTCAAGTTTGCCTGGTGCTAAAATCTCGCCGCCGCGCTCAATGCGCACCGGCCAGTAGGTGAAGCGATCGGTGAGATCGCCAGGGCCGACAATAAGTCCCGGCCTGACCACCGTGCCCCCCGAACCAAATTGCTCCATGACGATCTGTTCGCCGCGCACCTTCTTCTGTCCGTACGTCGCTTTCGCTGCGTCCGGTCCATCAATTGGTGCGAGATCCTGAGTCGGAAACGTTTCATCAGGAAACGATTGCGTGAAATCTTTGTATGCGGCCGTACTCGACACAAACACGTACTGCTTCACGTGCCCCTTGAGCACCGCCGCAGAGTCGACAACCCACTTTGGCATCGCCGGATTGAGGTCATAGACCACGTCCCACTCACGTCCGCGCAGTGCGTTGTGCCCGCCCGCGACACTACGATCACCAACCAACTTCTCGACGTTGGGAAAAAGTCCCGGCTTGCTCTGTCCGCGATTAAACAGCGTCACGGTGTGCTTGCGTGCGAGCGCATGCTCAACCAGATGCGGCCCGATGTAGCCAGTGCCGCCAAGCACAAGAATGCGGAGCGCCATTAGCTGCCCTGCGCCGCTTTCCACGCCGCGAGCACGGTTGCTTCCTTCGCGGGTGCAAGTCCTGCGCGTGCTTTCTCCTGCTCAGCCGCTGGGCGACTGTGGTACCACGTAAGCGTATCCTTTGCCGTATCGGCAAGCGGTCTGAACGTCAGTCCCGCTGCATACGCTTTCTGACAGTTGACCCGCATGAACCCGGCGGTCCGTCCCGTGGAAGGCATCCAGACCGGCATTTCACTCCAGGCGCGCACCTGGTGCGTGGCAAGAAACTCCGCCGGCACCCAGGTGAATCTGGCGTCGCTCGTTGTCACTGCCTTGATGCCGTAGAGCATCTCGGCCATGGTCGACGGTGTCTTCGGGCCGGTCGCGTTGAAGGTGCCAAACGTGCGCGCTTCGGCGAGACGCACAATCCAGCCGCAAAGGTCCAGCGCATCGACGTACTGCACTGGATCCGTTGGTGCACCGGGCGCGAGAATCTCACCGCCCTTGTCAATGCGCACCGGCCAGTACGA
>JAYSVL010000618.1:0-9041 GCA_043718595.1 Gemmatimonadaceae bacterium | reverse complement strand
CAGCCGTTTATCCCATTCAGGCCGCCATACCGCCTCGAACCGGATCAGCATCTCACGCACAACTTCGCGCGCGGTCATCCCCTCAGAGAAGGTGTATGTCGCCGGAAAGAGATAACCCTCGAGCGTCGCTGCGGGCACTTTGAGTCGCGCCATCCACGCTTTGTCAGCGGCGGCAGCGCGCACGGAGTCGGCCGGAACGCCGAGTTCTTTCTCGAGCAACGGCGCAATGCTGCGCAGGTCGAAGCCTTCGGGAATGACCACCGTGTGCATGATCGCGCGTCCCTCCACGAGCACATCGAGGACCGCGTCAAAGCCCATGTGTTCGCGCAACGCAAATGCGCCAGGCTTAATCGCGCGCGATACACCGGTGGTGGCCGCATACCAGCGGAACAAGCGCGGTGACTCGATGATGTTGGCACGGGCGAGCAACGTGGCGGTGGAACGCATTGTCGCGCCGCGCGGAATCACCACGCGCTTCCTCTCTCCCGTACCAGCCGTGCCACTAATCTCGCGCCAGAGCAGCCATCCTCCCAAACCAAGACCAACCATCAAGGCGATGAGAAACCAGCCGGAGCGGCGACGCCGACGCACGGCACTCATGCGACGGCGACGCTCACGCCCTGTGCGGCCGCGCGCAGAAAACCTTCCAGTAGGAACGTCGCCGCGAGTGCATCGACGTCGTCCTTGCGTCCGCGAGTGGATCCGCCCTGTTCTCGCACACTGCGCAACGCCGCCGACGTCGTAAAGCGTTCGTCCACCAGATGCACCGGTCTCGATTGACGTGACGCGAGCGTGGCAGCAACTGCGCGGACTTCCGCACAGCGCGCGGTTTCGCGTCCCAAGAGGTCGAACGGCAAGCCAAACACAAACGCCGTCGCGCCCAGTGCGTCCGCGCGTCGCATCAATTCCGCGATCGGCGGCCGTTTGCCCGCACGTCGTGTGATCGTCCCGGCAGGCGATGCAAGCAGGCCGAGTTCGTCACTGACGGCCAACCCGATACGCTTGTCGCCCCAATCCACGGCAAGTACGCGACCAGTCGTGATCAGCACATCGGTCATGGTTCGGCCATCTGTTCGAAAAACTCCTGATTGTTTTTGGCGCGCTCCATGCGCTTGACCAAAAACAACAACGCATCTTCCGACGGCATGTCGGCCAGGAAGGCGCGCAACAAATACACGCGCTGCTGTTCAAACGGAGTCAGTAATAGCTCTTCACGACGCGTGCCGGATTTCTGAATGTCGATCGCCGGAAAGATGCGCGCGTTGGCGAGCTTGCGATCGAGCACGAGCTCCATGTTGCCGGTGCCCTTGAATTCTTCGAAGATCAACTCGTCCATGCGCGAATTGGTCTCGATGAGCGCCGTCGCAACAATGGTGAGTGAGCCGCCCTCTTTCAGGTTGCGCGCGGCACCAAAGAACGCCTTGGGTTTTTGCATCGCGCCGGCTTCCATGCCGCCCGACATGATACGACCACCGGATGGCATGACCGCGTTGTGGGCGCGCGCGAGTCGCGTGATGGAATCGAGCAGGATGACGACGTCACGCCCCGACTCCACCAGACGTTTCGCCTTTTCAATCACCATGTCGGCAACCTGCACGTGGCGATCGGCGGTTTCGTCGAACGTGGAGCAGATCACCTCGGCTTGCGGACAACTGGCTTGCATGTCCGTCACTTCTTCCGGCCGCTCGTCGATGAGCAGCACGATGAGTGTGATTTCCGGATGATTCTCGACGATGGCGTTGGCCAGTTGCTGCATCAGAATCGTTTTGCCGGCCTTGGGTGGCGCCACGATGAGTGCGCGCTGGCCTTTCCCCAGCGGTGCGATGATGTCGCAAATTCTGGTTGACGTCTCGCCGTTCTTCCGTTCGAGGTGAATGCGCTCGTCCGGATACTTCGGCGTCAGGTTCTCGAAAGCGCTGCGCAATTTCGACTGGTCAGGGTCGCCACCGTTGATGCGCTCCACTTTGAGAAGCGCCAGATATCGTTCCCATTCCTTGGGTGGACGCACTTCCCCCATCACCGTATCACCGGTGCGGAGGTTGAAGCGTTTTACCTGGGAGGGAGAGACGTAAATGTCATCAGGACCGTACAGATAGTTGAAGTCCTGCGCGCGCAGGAATCCATATCCTTCCGGCAGGATTTCGAGCACCCCTTCGCCGTACAGCGTGGTCTCCGCATCGAGCAGGGCTTGCTCAATCCGAAAGATCAGATCCTGCTTACGGAGACCGGAGAGACTGGTGACATGCAGCGACTCGGCCAGCGCCAGCAGTTCCGGTACCGACTTCTGCTTGAGCTCGGCGACGTGCACGACACGGAGGGGGAAAATGCGCGAGACAGGAGTCGAACCTGCGACCTACGCCTTCGGAGGGCGTCGCTCTATCCAGCTGAGCTACTCGCGCAGTGACCGGACTGACCGACCACGTCAACCCGCGGCGCACTGTACGCCACGCGCAAGCTAATTCGCTGAAGACGTTAGCGGCAGGGAAGCGAGCGGCCCGGACTGAGGCTGCGTCAGTCCGGCGATTGCGAGACGAAAGGCATTTTCGGTGGCAGTGGACACGTGCCGACTGCGCAACTCCTCAATGCCAACGCCAACATACCGGCGAAAGAGGATGCCCAGACCGTGTCCGGAGGAAAAATCGAGCTGCAGGGCGACTGATTCGAGTGACCGACCGGTGTCATCAAGCAGGGACGAAGCGATGAGCAGCCGACACCACGTCAGAAAGAATCGGGGTCGCGGAAAGCCTTGCTCCGCGAGGCGATTGCTCAATGTGCGCCTGGTGACACCGAATGATGCGGCGACCGCATCGACGGTGAGGGATTCGTGCGCGTGCTCCAGCGCGTAGCGGAAGAGTGAGCGCAAACGACGAGGCACGTGATCGGACAGGCGCTCCTCGACCCGTCTGGCGAGTGACCGCTGCGATGCCGCTGTCAGCACCTGCAACAGCACGAATGGACCGTCGTCAACTTCGCGCAGGACAAGCTCGGTCACACCCGTCTGCGCGACATCGAGCAATTGACGTGTTGAGAGAGCGCGCATCTCGCACCACGCGATGACGGGGTGCGTCGGGGCGACTTCAATCAGCAGGCGAATCGTACACAGCGCCTGTTCAAAATCGGCGACTGTGACGGCCACCACAGTCGCGTCAATTTCTCCCTGTATAATAGATGGCAGCGCGGCCGCGGCCCCAACGAAGGGATGCACACGGCCGGGCTCGCCTACAGCACCCTGCAGACGGGCAACCAACACCGGCGTGGCCGGAATGCAGGCAACGCCGAACCCGGTCACCGTCGTCCGAAGAGCAGAAAAAGAGGCGCGATCACGAAAAAAGTGGGGATTTTTTGAAACTCGTTTCCCACGGTGAGAGGTTGCTTCCCACCATGAGCACTTACAGCGACGCCGGACGTGGTATTGATGGGCAACCCCTCACCGGAGCGCCCATCCATGTTTCGTCGCCGCCTGATGCTTGTCGTGTTAACCGTTGTTGCCCCGATTGTCGCCGCCTGTGGTACCCTCCCGACTGGCAACGACGACCCGAACCCGCCGCCGCCAGCCGATACGACCGGACGGAAAGAAAACCAACCATGGAACTAGAGGCGTTGGCGGCCTATACCGCTAGCGTTTCAAGCCGACGAATCCCCTCTGGCACTGGTTCTTCGCGGCGCCGAGGGGGTGTCTCGACTACTCGGAGAACCTCGTGGCGTGATTGCCGCGCCTGCACCTCAACCAGTGCCTGGTCTGCGTTGGCAACGATTTCGTGGAAGTCACGCTCATCTCCTATTGAGCGCGCCAGGCCGAGTAAACTGGTTGCGTCATCCCACGCGCGCACTCGCAGCCACGCCAAGCCTGCGTTCAGCGCGTATCCTGCCACCACAAACGGAATGTTCGCCCGGCTTGCCTCCTCGTCGCCGATCGAGCCAAGACGTTCGACGACAGGAATTTCGTTTCGGCTGGCGGCGGCCCGCATCCCCCCGCCGATCGCCGGCAGTCTTATACGTAATACGCGAGTAAGCGTGAGTACGTGCAAAAACCCGGACAACGCTGCCCCGGCGAAGTCTGCGTGCAGCGCTGCGAACGCGATGTTCGACACGATCGTCGCACGTTCGTCACTGTCCGACGCCGTTAAATCGAAGGCGCGCCATCCATGATCGAGCGCCTCCGGCAGGCGGTGTTCGGAGAGCAACAGGGTCATCATACCCAAACGGGCGCTGGTTTCGCACGTCCCACCCGGATGTGCTAACGCGAGGGCGACGTTAAAGAGTCGCCGCTCCTCGGGTCGATTGCCCCGACTGCGTGCCAGGTTGCCGAGTCCGAGAATGCCCAGCGCTTGCAGGGGACCATCACGCACGCGGGTCGCTTCGGCAACAACCGCTTCATAACAGTCGGTCGCCGCACCGGAGTCACCGAGCTGTCGTGCGATACGGCCGAGATGCGCCGTTGCAGTGAGTTGCGACACCACGTCCGACTCCCGCGACAAGCGGCAGGCGGCAGACACGGTGGCAAAGGCCATTTCGTAGCAACCGGCGCGTTCCATATCCTCGGCTTCCAGGCGCAGTCGTTCCGTCAGCTTCGCGATTGGTTCGGCTGGCGCGTCCGTCACGTCATGTCGTAACGTAGGACGCGCCGATGACGGCGGTAGCACACCGTGCGCCAACGAGAGCAGATAGGACTGTCGATCGTCTCTGCGCATTCCGCATAAACGTTCGGCTGCCTTGGTGACAGCGAACCAACCTGACAGTCGCGGGTCCGCATTATCGGCGTGTTGCTTTGTTTCAAAGGCGTCGCGTGAAAACGCTTGCAGGGCGGGCAGGGGGCTACGCATGCTGGCTCCGGTTGAGGTTCAATTCATTCAATGCATTGCTTGTCAGCATTTCGTCGGGTGCCACCGCGAACGCGAAAGTATGCATGGAGTCTTGCGCTTGACGCTGGAGGGCATAGTTCGTGGCTTGCAACGACACGATGATGTCACTTACGGCTCGGCTGCGCAGGGCGTATCCGCGTGACAGTTCGTCGGCATTCGATGCGGTGCCGACAGCGTCGAGGGCCGACTGTAAGTCACTCCACGCGTCCATCATCGCTGAGAAAATGGCGGCGAACTGGCCGTTAGGGTCAGGACTAGTCGCGAGTGGATGGAGCAACTGCTCGATCAAAGGCGAGTGAAGCATTCCGTACTATTGTCGACGGATCGGTCACACTACCTCTCGTGGTGGGAAGCAACCTCTCGTGGTGGGAAATGGATTTGCACTTTTTTCGTACTTTTTCGACATTCGGAACCTTCCCCGCAACCGATTGTAGCAGCCAAACATTGCAGGTCCCCTCCCACGCCGGTCCAAATCCGAGCGAGCCAAATGTCAAAATTTCTTCGCCGTACTCCTGTTATTGCCGGGCGGATCGGGTTTGCCGTCTTGGCCGTCGCGATGCTGTTGGCCTGCGTCATGCGCCCAGCAGCACTCGCTGCGCAGCAAACAGCAGACGTCATTCGCGGACGCGTCACCGGGACAGATAGCCAACCCGTTGTTGGCGCCCAGATCACGGCGGTCTCGTATTTCGGTGGCATCACCAAGTCCACGCGCACCGACAAAAACGGCAAGTTTTCCATTACCTACGCCAATGGCGAAGGCGACTACTGGGTGTCGTTCGCAGCGATTGGCTACCAGGCGCGACGCTTCGAGGTGAAACGTGTCGCCGACGAAGAAGTGTTGGTGGCCGACATCAAACTGTCGAGTGCGCAAACTCTTGCGGCTGTGAACGTAACTGCAGAGGGGCCGCGCCAACCGCCGCCACGCAGCGACCCAACAAGCAATCAAGATGCGGCGGGGAATGACCGCAGTATCGCCGGCGCGCTCGTACCGCCCGAACTTGCGGGCAATCTCGCAGCGATGGCGTCCACAATTCCGGGCGTGCAACTCATTCCCGGTGTCGATGGCAACCCCGATCGTTTCTCGGTGCTCGGGCTTGATGGGTCGCAGAACAATTCCACTCTAAATGGACAGCAGAGCGGACTCTCCAGCATTCCGCGTGATGCCGGTGTGTCGACGCAGTTTCGCGCCGGATACGATGTGGCCAACGGCGGCTTTAGTGGGGCGCAGGTATCGGTCACCACGAACTCCGGCACGAACTACTTCGCGCGGTCGGCAAGTGGCGTGTTCAATGCGCCGCAGGCACAATGGAATGATCGGGTCGGACAGGCGTCGGAGTACACCAATTTTTCGTTCGGCGGGCGATGGTCCGGTCCAATAGTGATGGACAAGGACTTCTATAATTTGTCGTACCAGCTGGACCGCCGGTCGCAGAGCCTGCCGACACTATTGTCAAGCACACCGGTGTTGTTTCAGAGTGCTGGCGTTGCTCCGGACTCCGTGGCGAAATTGCGCACAATTCTTGGTCGACTCGGCGTGCCGCTGTCTTCCAACGCGCTCGGCAACAACTCGGCGCGCACCAGTGCAAGTCTGCTCGGCAGTCTCGACTGGGCACCGAAGGCACCAACCAGCGGACATGCCTTCAACATTGCGTACAACGGCACATGGAATAGTTCGGGTCCGCAGGGCGCCGCACTCACACCGCAAACACCGGGCTCGTTGTCATCGTCAGCGTCGCTGAGTGGTGGCGTGCAGCTTCGACACACGAATTACTTCGGCCAGGGCATACTCACCGAGTCGATGGTGAGCGTCACCGGTTCGCGATTTCGCAGTGATCCGTATCTCGACCTGCCGTCTGGCACCGTGCTTGTCACCTCGACCCTTTCTGACGGCACGATCTCAACACGTTCGCTGGGTTTCGGTGGTGGCGCCAACGCCAGTGCCAACTCCAGCGCAGCGCTGTCGGCGCGCAACATGATGTCGTGGTTTAGCAGTAACAACAAACATCGTCTGAAGCTGATCACGGAGTTGCGCGCAGATCGTTCAGGCTCGGAGCAGGCATTCAACTTGCTTGGCCGCTACACGTACCAGACGCTCGCAGATCTTGATGCTGGACGTCCCTCGTCGTTTAGTCGCTCGCTCAATTCGGTGAACCGCAGTGGCAATGCGTTGGTTGGCGCGGTAGCCGTGGGTGACGCGTGGCGGCCCAACAAGGATATGCAAGTGCAGTACGGCGTGCGGTTTGACGGCAACTACTTCCTGACGCGCCCGTCTGCCAATGCAGCCGTGCAGAATGCGTTTGGTGTCACGAACACCAGCGTTCCCAACGGCATCTATATCAGTCCGCGACTCGGCTTCTCGTGGCTATATGGCACGGCGTCGCAAATTCCGTATGCGGACGGCTTCTTCACCGGCCCGCGAGCGACGATTCGTGGCGGCATTGGAGTGTTTCAAAACATGCGCGGCCCCGAGCTCGCAACCGCCGCCATCGCGAACACCGGACTGCCGAGTGGAGCGTTGCAGGTTGCGTGTGCGGGTGCGGCAACGCCGGTGATGGACTGGAATGTGTTAACTGCGTCGAGTGCCTTCCCTTCACGGTGTGCGGATGGCTCCGACGGATCGGTGTTCGCCAACACGTCGCCGAGTGTGACGTTGTTTGATGCGCGGTACGCACAGGAGAAAAGTGTGCGGTCGAACGTGAGCTGGACCGGAAACGTGCTCGACAATCGATTTACGCTCAACCTGAACGGCACGTATTCGTACAACTTCAATCAGCCTGACGCCGTTGATCTCAACTTTCGTGCTGTGCCGCAGTTTGTGTTGCCGGCCGAGAACGGACGGCCCGTGTATGTGCTGCCGTCCAGCATTGTTCCGGTATCCGGTCTCATCGCCTCGCGCGATGCGCGAGTGTCGCAACAGTTTAATGCGGTGTCGTCACTGCGCTCGAACCTGCGCTCGCAGAGTCGACAGCTAACGGTCGGTCTGTCGCCGTACACGATTGGAGCGCGAAGTTTTCGTTGGTCGCTGACGTATGCATACCTCAATCTAGCGCAACAGTTTCGCGGCTTCAGCAGCACCGTTGGCAGTCCGCTGGACGTGAGTACTGGCGTTGGTGCAGCCCCGTCGCACGATGTGGCATATTCGTTGTCCTACAATCTGCTCAATGCGGTGACTTTCACTTGGGGAGGCCGCATCACGTCAGGCACGCGCTTCACGCCTACCATTGCCGGTGACGTGAACGGTGACGGCAGTCGCAACGACCGGGCATTTGTGTTTGACCCGGCAACCGTTGGTGATGCGCAGCTCGGGCAAGGGATGCGAACTATTCTGGACAACGGCTCGTCGTCGGCACGCGATTGTCTCCGGCGGCAGTTGGGCGACTTTGCCGCACGCAATAGTTGCACGGGACCGTGGACAACGGGCAACACAACATTGCGCATGGTGCTCAACCCGTCGCGCATTCGTTTACCGCAGCGCACGACGTTGTCGTTTACGATGAGCAATCCCATCGGCGCGGCCGACTTGTTGTTGCACGGACAAGACAAGTTGCGCGGGTGGGGGCAGACGCCGTTTCTCGATCAGTCGTTGTTGTTCGTACGCGGCTTCAATGCCACCACGCAACGATACACGTATGATGTGAATCAACGATTCGGCTCCACACGCGCGTCGCAAACCACGTCGCGCACGCCAGTCGTACTCACGATGCAACTGAGCTACGACATGTCGCCAACGCGTGACTGGCAATCGTTACGACAGAATCTCGATCGTGGGCGTCACCGCGCTGGTGTCAAGATGTCGGAAGCGCAACTGCGGCAAATGTCGGGCAATTTCTTCCCGAACCCAATGGCCAGCCTGCTGCAGTCGGCGGAGCCACTGCACCTGTCGCGGAGACAAGCCGACAGCTTGGCCACGATGAGTCGACGGTACACCCGCCTGGTCGATTCACTGTGGACACCTGCCGCGAAACATCTGGCGGCACAACCGAAAGACTATGACAAGACGGCGGCGCAGGCGCGTCTTGTGGCGGCGCGTGAAGTCGTCGTGGGATACCTGATCACGGCAATGCCCAATGTGCGGACGATGCTGACCAAGGGGCAGTATCGAGTGCTGCCAACGTTCGTCGCAAACATGATGGAGCCGCGTTATCTGGAGTTGATGCGATCGGGGCAGACGGGCAGTGA
>JAYSVL010000617.1:0-9054 GCA_043718595.1 Gemmatimonadaceae bacterium | reverse complement strand
GCGAGGAACGATTCGTCTACGACGCGTCGTCCACCGCGACGCTGCAGCCGTGGCTCGGTCTACTCGCGTACGTGGTGGATTGTGACGGCATCAGCTTCTTTGGCGGCCTGCACGCAGAGCCGCTTCCTCCCACCGAAACGCAGTTGGTGGTGAAGGAGGTCCGTCGTCTCGCCCGTGTGCGCACGAAGCCAGTATCGCTTGAGTTCCGCACCGACCCCGCTGCGCAGGTGCACGTTGCCGCGCTCTGGCGAGGAGCCTTGCATCAGTTGAAGCATAAGTATGACAACCTCGTCATGCAGAACACTGATGGCCACGTGATCGCGCCGCAGTCGGATAACTTCGAGTTGCGTGCCGATCGCAGACTGGTGGTGAAACGCTTGGCCAAGGTCTCTGGCGCAGAGCCGCCCGAGCGCATTGACGACGACGATGTCATCGTGGTGATGCAGCCACCGTCGGCCCGCGACGCCATGCCCGGCAACACCGTAGTGGGGCGCCTCATCGTGTCACCGGTTCGGCTCACCATCGAGACGAACTCGATCGAGCGCGCCGACGCATTGCGGTACGCCGTCGAGACGGCCGTCGATGATGCGATACGTTTCCAGTTGCGTGTGTCCGAACACATGGAGTCCGTGAGTCACGCCGCGCAGCGTCAGCCGAGCTTGCCGCCGAGCGAGCCGTATGTCGATCCTCGTGCCGACACGCCGCCCGAGCTGCAGGCGATACTCCAGCAGTTCTATGTGCAACACACGGCAACATGGGCAGACATTGCATTACCAGCGCTCGAAGGCCTGACGCCGAGGGAGGCAGCCCGAGACCGCCGCATGCGGCCGAGGCTCGAGACTCTGCTCAAGGACATCGAACAAAAGGAGTCGACGAGTCCGGCGGGAATGCGCATGGACGTTCGGGCCATTCGGCGGGCGCTGGGACTGTAGGCGTCTCCGGTAACACCAACTCAGAGAGGAACTCGGGCGACCACGCCGATGATGACCGCGAATCGCCGCTCCCTTGCTGGTGCGCTGTGTGTCACGTGCTGCTCAGCCGCCCTCGTACACGCCCAAACCGACACCACCCGCGCGGCCCTGCGCCTTCACGTGCAAAGCGCGTCCACCGCCGTATCATCTGCCGCGATCACCCTCGAATCCGGCCGCGCAAAGCATACCACACGCACCGACTCCACCGGCGACGCGCGCATCGAATCACTCACCATCGGCATGTACCGCATCACCGTCATTCGTGTGGGCTTCGCACCCGCACGGGTTGACGCGCGCGTGGGTGCAGGCGAAAACGCTCTCACCATCAATCTCAGCGGCTCAGGGGCAGCACTTGACGCAGTACGCATCGTCTCCAACCGAGTACTCAGCGCGCGACTCGACGATTTCGAAATGCGCCGTTTGCGTGGCGAAGCCAGTGGGACCGTGACCCGCGACGAAATCGCCAAACGCAATCCGATCAAACTCTCCCAACTACTGCGCGGCTTTGGCGGCATTCGCATTGCCGATTCACTCGGCAGCATTGTCGCGCTGTCCGCGCGCGGCAACAAGCCTTCGCGCAATCAGTTTGGCAATGGCTTTGGACTCGTCGACTGCGCCATGCGCACTGCCGTGGACGGCGTGCTGCTGCCGTCGCTCACGAATCTCGATGGCATCGTGGTACCCAACGACGTGTATGGCGTCGAGATCTACAACGGGCCTGCACGCCTCCCGCCGCAATTCGGTGGGCTGCGCGCCGATAACTGGTGCGGGCTCATCATGATCTGGACACGTGACCGCTGACTACCGTGTTGTGGGCACGCGAAAACTGTGTCGACCGGAGCCAATATTTAGGGCGGCCTTGGCGCAGGCCCGCGCGCATGCCACGCAGGCCGTCACGGCATGTCATCCGCTCCGCTCGGCGCGCTATCTTTTCCGTCGAGCCTTCCCCGTTGTCATCTACCCGCGGCACATCCTCATGAAACGCCTTCCACTCCTCGCGCTCCTCTTCGGCATTGGCGCGTGCATGGCGTCGCGCTCGTCTTCACCTAGCGCGTCAACCTCGGGTACCGTTCGCAATAGCACGTTTTTCTGGGCCGAGCAGCCGGTCGGCAAACGACACGTGCTCATGCCGTCGTCAAAAACTGTTGTCTACGGCGGTTACGATGCCGACGCCAAACCCGCGCTCCGCATCGCATCAGGTGACGAAGTGGAAATCGGCGCCGTGTCAACGTGTGGCGCGCGTCTGCTGCAACCGGGCAAGGACACCGGCACAGTGGAGCCGGCATACCGACAAATCGCCGGCCCCGATCGTGACACCACGCTCAAACGTGGCCCCGGCGGGCACATCCTCACGGGCCCCATCTATATAGAAGGCGCCGAACCCGGCGACGTGCTCGAAGTGCGTATCAAGCGGGTGGAAATGGATATTCCATACGCATGCAACTCGTTCAGTTCGCGCAGCGGATTTCTTCCGGAAGATTTTCCAAACACCAACCGGTCACGCATCGTCCCGCTTGACCGCGAACGGTTGATCGGTCACTTCTCTGATTCGGTGCAGATTCCGTTGCGCCCATTCTTTGGCAGCATGGGTCTCGCGCCGCCATCGGGCCGACTGCACAGCGCCCCACCAAGCACCCACGCCGGCAATCTCGACAACAAGGAACTTGTCGCTGGCACCATTCTCTACATCCCGATCAAGTCGCGCGGGGCACTATTTGAAGCGGGTGACGGACACGCGGCGCAAGGTGATGGCGAAGTAGACATCACCGCACTCGAGACGGCGCTGCGCGGACACTTTCAGTTCATTGTGCGAAAAGACATGAAGCTCACCTGGCCACGTGGTGAGACACGCACGCACTGGATTGCGATGGGCACCGACAGCAGCCTCACCATCGCAACCAAGACCGCTGTGCGGCAGGCGATTGTGCTGCTGGGCGACGTAAAGAAAATGTCGCGCGAAGACGCCTACATGCTCATCAGCACCGGGTGCGACGTGCGCATCACACAACTCGTCGACGGTACGATGGGCGTACACGTGATGATCCCCAAGAGTCTCTTCGTCAAGTAGTAGACGCGTCGCGCTAGATCCAAACCGCCAGACCAGCAGCCGTGACCAACCTGCTTCAGGGGCGACGTCTCAAGATTGCCTTTGTCGGCACACACGGCGTGGGGAAGACCACACTCTGCTTCGACCTTGCGGCCCAACTCAAGCGTCTGGACCTCGGCGTCGATATCGTCAAGGAAGTGGCGCGACGTTGTCCGCTGCCCATCAACGAAGGCACCACGTACGACGCCCAAGCGTGGATACTGCACACACAAATCGCCGAAGAAATTGCCGCGACCGCGATGTACGAAGTGGTCGTCTGCGATCGTTCCGTTCTCGACAACTACGCCTACCTCGTTGCGCGCGTTGGGCGTCAAGCGGAATTGGACCCGCTCGTTGGCGCGTGGGTTCGCGGGTACGACGCGCTGTTTAAGGTGCCCGTCCTCAACGCGCCGCGCTTTGACGGCACACGCGCCGTCAGTCCAGACTTTCAGCTCGAGATTGACGCCATCATCGATCGCCTCATCGCCAGTTTTGACGTACCGGTGCATGTGCTCGATCCACGCGATCGTTACCGCTGGACACCGAACGTTGTGCAGTTGCTCGGCTTGCCGGCACGTCCCCCACAGATTGATCTCTTTCCCTCGGGTGTTACCTGATGACGAGACTTCGCCGCAACTGCACGACAGTGCGGTTGACTTTCACGCAGACGTTGGCGCTGTTGTTTAGCGCAGGGCTGAGTGTCCCGCCATCGCGCGCTGAGGCACAACGGACTTCAGCGCGACCGGCGCAGGCGCAACGTGCACCATCACAGTCTGCGCGCCCGAACATCTTGTACATCATGACGGACGATCACGCTGCGCACGCCATCAGCGCGTACGGCTCACGCGTGAACACCACGCCGAATCTCGATCGCCTCGCGAATGAAGGAGCGCGTCTCGACCGCGTCTTTGCCACGAATTCCATTTGCACGCCAAGCCGGGCCGTGATTTTGACGGGACAGTACTCGCATCTCAATGGCGTGACGATGTTCAACCGCTTTGACAGCTCGCGGATGACTGTCGCGCGGCTGCTGCAGCAAAGCGGATACCACACCGGCATGATCGGCAAATGGCACCTGGGGAGTGATCCCGTTGGTTTCAGTCGGTGGGAGATTCTGCCGGGACAAGGCACGTACTTCGATCCGATCATGTACACGGCAGCAAGTGAAACCACCTACACCGGTCGTTATGCCACCGATGTCATCACCGACCGCGCGCTGGACTTTCTTAAGGACCGTCCGCGCAGTGCGCCGTTCTTCCTCATGGTGCATCACAAGGCGCCGCACCGGCCGTGGGAGCCGGACAACGAACACGCCGCACACTTTGCATCAACGCGCATCCCCGAACCGGTCACATTTTGGGATTCGTATAATACGCGCACCGATGCCCTGCATGAGAACCAGCAGCGCGTCGCGAACGATCTCACCAATCGCGACCTCAAGATCACACCTCCACCGGGGCTCGCGGGCGCCGCGCTCACGCAATGGCGTGCGCGCAAGCCGGACTCCGTGACCACCGTTGTTGACGGACAATCCATCGTGCTCAAAGGTGATGCGTTGGTGCGCTGGAAGTATCAGCGCTACATGCAAGACTATCTCGCCACGGTACAGTCGGTCGACGACAACGTAGGACGGCTGCTTGCGTATCTCGACTCCACCGGACTCGCGCGCAACACCATGGTGATCTATTCCAGCGACCAAGGGTTCTTCCTTGGTGACCACGGCATGTTCGACAAACGATTCATGTACGAGGAATCGATTCGCATGCCGTTTCTTGTGCGCTGGCCCGGGCGCATTGCACCACGTACCACCAGCGCCGCGATGGCGCTCAACCTCGACTTTGCACCAACATTTCTCGATGCAGCGGGACTCGCTGCGCCGACCGAGATGCAGGGTCGGAGTCTGTTGCCATTACTGCGCGGCAAGGCGCCCACCGACTGGCGCACCTCGATGTACTATCGCTACTACCACGATCCGGGCGATCACAATACACGTGGGCACTACGGCGTGCGAACACAAACGCACAAACTGATCTACTTTTGGACGAAAGATCAGTGGGAATTGTTTGACCTCGTCAACGATCCATTCGAGCAGCACAACCTGTACGGCCAGCCGGGGCAGGCCAAACTCACCGCCACAATGAAGGCGGAGCTCGCTCGTCTCAAGCGGGCGCTACGCGACGATGATCAGCTTGCCAACGAGCAATTGCCAAATGGTGTCGACGGCACGGTTGCGAGACTACGCGGCAAGTAGGCGCCTGTTGGCTACGGCAGCGCCCACTGCGCCGTAAGGCCCAAGCCGCGCGTGCGCGACGGTGCCGTGAGTCCCACTCGCGCAGGCACGAGATAGCGGTCCCATCGCTCACTGCCAGTAATCGCGCCGATACCGGCACCCAATCCGGCCGAGCCGACCATCATCGTGCCAATGAACTCGGCGCGGGACAACTGTGCATCGCACACACCAGCGCGACAATCGGCTTCCGGGATGGGCGTCAGTCCGAGCAACAGTCCAACACCAACACCAATGACGAGTCCCTTCGCCGCGCCGGCCTTGTGACTCTTGCCGCGCGAAATCTCAACGGCGGTCAGACGCGACATTGGGATCGTGAGCGGCGCCAAGTTACTGCGCGCAAGTGTAAGTGAGTCACTCGACCGCGCGATCACGATGCCAGTGAGTCGACCGGCAAGCGCACCATCCGCACGGACACGCACGCGCGCGCCGGGTTGTAGTTCAAGCATTTGCGAAAGCACCTGCGACGTTGGCAGTAACAGGCAGAGCAGAACGGCGCGGATTCCACGCATGTGTGTCTCGGATGTGGATGGGTGGCGTCGCAACTGAGAACGGCAAACAAGAACGGCACGCTGGGCGCTGTGAGCGGCGTAGCTGGGAGCTTCGCGCATGTCGATCAAGAATGCTACACGGCACTACTGCGGCAATACTACCGGCGCGCGTCGCACACGGGGATGCCTGGCACGCGTGCCGCGTACGCGATGATGCGAGCGTCGCAGGTAAGCAGCGACATGCCGGCGAGCTGCGCCTGCGCGATCAGCATCCGATCTGCTGGATCGGGATGTGGATCGCCCTCGAGCAATGTGCTTTGAATGAGCACTTCGCGAGTGAGTGGGATGCCTTGCACGCCGGGCGCACGAGTCGCCTGCCCGAGCCAGAGCGTGGAGTTCGTGGGCAAGCGTAACTGTCCTTTCGCGGCCTTGAGCGATACTTCCCAGAATGAAATGTCGCTCACGTAGAGACGACGTTCGCGTGCCGCAGTGGCGACATGTCGCCAGGCACCGTCTGACATCGTCTCCATCGCGGCATTGAGCATCCAGATCCATGCGTGGGTGTCGAGCAGCAGCGCGTCGGTGCGCGCCGCCGACGTGGAAGCGCGCCACAACGCGGGCGAAGCCTCGTACCGCGGCGACGACTCCGCAACACGATTTTTTGGCGACCTAACCGCAGCTCTGCTCGCTGCCCCGCGCGCTACCACTTCACGCCGCCGAGTGGGTCGTCGTCGGACATCTCCCAGGCAGCGAAATCGGGCTGGACGATGCCTGCATCGGCGGTGAACGCACCGCGCAGGAAGCCGATCGGCGACGGCGGCGTGTCATCGATTGGTCCAACCTTCACTACGGGACGACCGTGCTTCGTGACAATCAGCTTGCTGCCACGCGCGGCGATGTCGTCCATCATCTCCAGGCAGGTCGCCTTGAATGTGCTCGCCGACACGTAGTCGAGCACGGCGGTTTCGCGAACGAGCATCGGGCGTTTTTTCGGCGTCATGACGCTTCCTCAGGCAAGAAGTTATGGTCATTTTACTATAGTCATATCATAATCGCAAGGGCACACACCTCTCGGGCGCAGCGGGATACTGCGCTTGCGGCCACCAGTGGGGCACGGCATGTTCACGGCATAGTGGGCTTGATTCGGCCCTTCCGATTATCAGAGGATCCTGATGCTCATCGCACCCAAATATCACCTCGCCGCCCGCACGGCGACCGCCGCTATGTTGCTGCTCTTGCCTCTGCACGCGGCATTGGGGCAGGGCGATGCTGAGGTGCTCAATAACGGCACCATCGTACAAATGGTGGCCGGCAAACTTTCCAAAGACCTGATCCTTGGCAAGATCAATTCGGCGCGACCGGGTTTTGACTTGTCGGCGATCGGTATTGCGTCGTTGATCACGGCGAAGGTTGACCAGAACATCGTCAAACAAATGTTGATCGTCGCCGACAACTCGCGTCGCAGCGGCACAGCGCCGTCCACACTCACCGGTCTCGACGAAATCCTGACCAACGAGATAGTCGTCAAGATGTTTGTCGACAAAGTGCCCAAACCGCTGGTGCTGCAGAAGATTCAAATGTCGCGGTCGTCGTTTGACGTGAGCGCCGGTGGGCTCGTGAGTCTTAGCACGGCGAAGGTACCGGAAGACGTTATCAAGGCGATGATGATTCCGTCGTCGGCGCCAGTGAGCCGCACGAGCGCACCGGTGCGCGAGCCACCGCCACCGCCGTCGGCGGATGCGAAGGGTGCAGCAAAGTCGGCGAGCGGCACCGCAGCCAAGAGCAAGACCGCGGCGAAGGACTCGGCGAAAACGCCTCCCAAGAAGCCACCCACGCCGTAAACGCGACGGGTGTTATCACCCGGAGCCCTTCGGGCTTACGGGGGCTTACGGTCTCTTCACCGCATCATGCGTGGTGGACGACTTGGTGTTGGTTTGTAGGGCATCGTCGTTCACCCAGTAGTACGGGCCAAACGGCACCTGCTTCGGCCACACCTGATCGAGACTCATGGCGTCGTACAGCGTACCGCCCTTCATCACCCACTTGATGTCGGCGGTGTTCTTGATGTTGTCGAGTGGGCTGCTGTTGAGGATCATAAAATCAGCGAGCTTGCCCACTTCGATTGACCCGAGGTCTTTGTCAGCACCGAGAAACTTTGCGCCGTGCAACGACGCAACCTCAAGGGCGCCCATGTTGCCGAGTGCGCTCGCACCCATCCACACCTCCCAGTGCGGTGCGATGCCGTGTTGCTCACCGTGCGAGCCGAGTGCGCCGTAGCCACCTTCTTTGATAATGTCGGCCATCGCCTGCGCGATGAGCGGGAAACTGTAGTCGGTGATTGGGCGGAGTGTGCGCACGCGGAGTTGTGGCACGAGCGCGCGCCATGGAAACCAGCGCCGCTGTTTTGCGTCCTTCCACACATCACTTTCCTGGAACCAGTACTCAATGTTCCACGCTTGCGGACCGGCCACCACCAACGTTGGAGAATACGTTGCCTTCGCCTGTCCGAGAAACTTCGCGCCGTCGGAGTACATCGGCACTTCACTGAACGGGTGCTCCCATCCCGTCTGGCCGTCCATGATCATGGCCAGGTCTTCAAAGAAGTCGCTGCCTTCGGACGTGACGTTGATTCCCACTTCGCGACTCGCTTCGGCAATCCACTGACGTTGATCGCGGCGCGGTTGCGCGTATTGCTTGATTTGTGTCGCACCCCATGAGTTCATGCGACGCACGAGCGCTTGTGCGCCGGCAAAATTGGTGATCTCGTTGGTGCGCGCGCCGTCGCCGCCGCTGGCATTGTCACCGGTGCTAAAGGTGCGCGGGCCGATCATCTCGCCGGCTTCAATGAGTTCGGCGGTGGGGAAGACGTTCTGACTCCACGTACTCACATCCATGGTGGTCGTGACGCCGTACGCGAGGTAGATGGCTTGTTCAAAGTCGTGCGGCGGTCGCATGCCGCGCCATTCGCGATAATGATGCGAATGCATGTCGACAAAGCCAGGAATAATCGTCTTGCCATTCGCATTGATGACGCGATCTGCACCGGCGGTGGAGCATTGTCCCACACACGTGATGCGACTTCCTTTCACAACGATGGTGCCACGATTGATGACCTGCTTATTGTTGAGCGTGACAAGTGTCGCGCCGGTGATGGCCACGGTGCCTGAGGGAATCGCACGTGGTGCGCGCACCGAGAGCGTGACGGTATCGACGCGCTTG
>JAYSVL010000616.1:0-3018 GCA_043718595.1 Gemmatimonadaceae bacterium | reverse complement strand
GGCTGTCACGCTTGGTGCGTTCATTGGCGCGGCCTGCGCTGCAGTACTCGTGACAACCATTGCGCGCGTTGTCGGAGGCAGCGGTGACGCCAAACTGTTGTTGATGGCCGGCGTTGTTGTTGGAGCGTTCGCCAATGCGATGATCCTCGTTATTCTGGCGGACGTGTCGCCGGAGCGACGCGACAACGCGTTGTGGTGGATGATGGGATCGGCGGCGGACGCCACATGGGCGACGGTGCTGCGTGTCATCGCAGCGCTACTTGTGTTCGGCGGTGCCTTGGTGTGGTGGGCACGCGATCTCGACATCCTTTCCCTCGGTGAAGAGCCTGCTGCTGCCTTGGGCGTCGATGTTGATCGCGCAGCGCGCCGCATATTTCTTGCCGCGTCGCTGCTGGCTGCGTCGACTGTTGCCGCGGCTGGGCTGATCGGCTTCGTCGGATTGGTCGTGCCCAACATGGCACGCGCACTTGGTGCGCGGCTTCATCGGCAGACACTGCTCTTGTCCGCGATCTTTGGCGCAGTGCTGCTAGTCGTGGCAGATCTCGTAGCGCGAACGATCCGCGCGCCGGCGGACCTTCCACTCGGTGCCGTCACCGCGATTGTCGGCGTGCCGTTTTTTCTCTCGCGCTTGCGACGGCTCGCCGCATGATCAACGCGCCGGCGCTCGTGTTTGATGATGTGGTGGTGCAGTACAAGGGGCGCGATGTACCGGCGCTCAACGGTGTGTCAATCAGTGCGGCACCAGGCATGGTGACCGCAGTCGTCGGACCAAATGGCAGCGGGAAGAGCACGCTGGTGCGCACGTTGCTGCATCGCGCGAGCGTACGACGGGGTTCTGTGCGCATAGGTGACACCGAGGTGACGAGGACTCCAGCCCGAGCTCTCGCTCGACTTGTGGCAGTTGTTCCGCAGCGCGAAGAGCCAGCGACCCCGGTCACCGTAACGGAGTTTGTCGCGTTCGGTCGTCATGCGCAACGCTCGGCGTTTGGCAGTCTTTCGGTGGCGGATCACCGCACCATCGCCAGTGCACTTGATCGCGCCGGTGTGCGAGAGCACGAGGCGCGCCGCACCCTTGAGCTCTCAGGTGGCGAATGGCAGCGAGTGCGAATCGCGCGTGCGCTCGCGCAGGACACTCCAGCACTCGTCTTCGATGAACCAACGGCCTTTCTCGACATCGCGCATGAGATGGCCGTCTTTGAGTTGCTGGATGCGCTCGCAAAGGAAGGGCGCACCATTTTGCTTGTGAGCCATCAGCTCAACCTCGTGGCACGGTTTGCGTCACACATCGTGTTGTTGCATCGCGGCGTCGTCGCGGCGGCGGGATCTGTCAACACGATCATGCGAGGGGAAATCCTCGAGCGCGTGTATGAGTGGCCGTTGGTCGTCACGCGCGACCCGGCCATCGGTGTTCCAGCCCTGTTGCCACTGCGTCGCTCAGGCGCGCGTCCGGAGCATGGTAGCGCGATGGGTGGTGCGTGATCTGGAGCATCATCCACCCGTTGACGATCGCCTCACTATGGAGCGCTCCCGACACCAGTCGGCTGTGCGTGGATGATGCGCTGACAGGTGCGCCGCTTACTGCTGTCTCCGTGGTAGGCGAGACTAAGGCCACCAACGATTCCGTGTCGCAAGCCCCGCAACGATTCTTCGATCGCTGCGGCACGGTGCGCGCAGGGTTCGCGATCGTGCGACGTGTGGGCTATCGTCCGCGACGCGTTGCGATCCCTTTGCACGCGGGGATGCTGCGCCTTGCGTTAGTGCCACTGAGCAGCACTGCGCCAGAGTTGCCGCTTGTCATTACGCACGCACAGGATGACCGCGACACGCGCGGAGTGGCCGGTCGTGTGGTCATGCAACAGTCTGCGCGCCGCGCTCGCGAGAACGGCGTTTCCACCATATCCGGCATGCTGAGTGCGATGCCGTTCGTGAATGCGCGCTCGGCGCGCGGTGAGTCCACGCTGTCGCTGCGAGGCACGCGACGCGAACAAGTCGCGATCACGCTTGATGGAATGCCACTGAATGATCCGGCAACAGGTACGGCGGATGTGTCGGACGTACCGCTTGCGGCGATTGGTTCCGTCACGATGATGCTCGGTACGGATCCGCTAGGTGCTGGTCCTGGCGCTGCGGGCGGCGTTGTCGCACTGGAGAGTACATCGCAGCGTCTGCTTAGTGTTCACCTCGGCGCGTTTGGGGAACGGGCATTGGACGGTGCGTGGCGGACCCAGACCGCGGGAATGCAATGGCACGCGAGTGCTGGCTGGCGACGTGCGCTCAATGACTTCGCGTTCGACAACATAGCGAGTACCGATGGCCCGCGGCGTGAGCGTCGGGTTAACAACGACGAGCAGCAACTCTCCGTGTCGGCCGGAGTTGTTGCACCGCGTTGGCAGCTATTGACGCTTGCGTCGACAACAGAGCGGGGCATGGTTGGCGCGACGAATGTGCGCGCATACGATGAGGATCGTGCGCGCACCGATCGCGCTCTGCTTCGCGTCCAGGCAGGATTCGGCCCTCTACAGGTCCTCACCGGCGTGCGCACGCTCATGCTGCGGTACCGCGATCCGCGGCACAGTGAACTGAACTCGCAGGCACAATCAGCTACTGGCGAGACGGAACTGCGCGGAACAGCGCGGGCGTTACATTGGCGTCTTGGCGTTGGCGCTGATGACGTGCGTGCCACCGGCGGCCTCAGACAGTCTCGTCGGCGTGGATTCGCCGTGCTGGGTTTGGCGCGCCGCGACAGCGTCGGTGCATTTGATGTGGGTGTGCGCGTCGACGCCGTGAGCAGCTTTGCGGTGTTGCCGACCTTCGCCGTTGGTGGCGAACGCATCGTCACACGTGGCAGTCGCAGAAGCCACATCGCGCTCGTAGCGCGCGCAGCGCAGTCGGTGCGCATCCCGACGTTGTACGACCTGTACTTCTCGTCACCTCAACGGGTATTTGTGCGCGCACTACGGCCGGAACGCGTGCGGTTCGACGCCGATGTCGGCGTGCGACTCAGCATACCAACGCGTG
>JAYSVL010000615.1:0-3022 GCA_043718595.1 Gemmatimonadaceae bacterium | reverse complement strand
TTCGCGCCAAGCACGCCAATTTTTGCGCCGGGATAGAAGGAGAGCCAGATATCGTCGAGAATGATGCGCGAAGGCGGAACCACCTTGCGCAACTTCTTCATCACGTAGATGAATTGCGGTGCCATGCGGGAGCGGGTGCTTGAGGGAAGGAGTACGCGTAAGACAGAATCTAGCGACTCGACTGGCTCATCCGCCGTGGCATTCTCCCATCTGCGCGCCTACCCGCGCCGATCGGCCCCACCGCCAACCATGTACCGTTGAATGACCGGTGCCAGCAGCTTGGCAAACGCCTGATGCCCCCGCACCGAAAAGTGCGCGTACGATGTCGACCACAACACCCGTCGCTCGTCGTCCGGCAATTGCAACAGCGCGGGGAGCGGGTCAAACACGTGGCACCCGGTGTCGCGCGCCAGCTCACGGAACCGCGCCTGACAGTTTCGCGCATCACTCAAGCCCGTGAGCACTGAATCATGCGGCAGCGGAACAAGGAGCACCGGTGTCTTGCTGTCGGCAATCCACATCTCGAGAATCTTGCGCAGCAACACCCACCCCGGACTATCCGGCGCATCGTAGTCGGGCAGCGGGTTCCATTTTCTAAACGGCGTGACTATCGCCTTCATCATTTTGCGCAGCGGGCCTGGTGGCACAAGGTTTCGCAAGATCGCCGCGTGCGGGCGTGATGGCTTGCGAAAGAATGAATATTCCTCGCCGAACGTGTACACGTGCGGTAGCAGTTCTTTCGGCAGCGTGGCTTCGGTCCACGGTTGTTTGGGCACGGGTACGTTGTGCAACGCCAGGCTGCCATTTTGTAGCAGGTAGTACGGCTTTGGACGAAAGTATTCTTCGCCGTTGATATCTCGCGACTTGATGATCTGTCGCGTGATACGTCGCACGTTCTCGACATACAAGCCGATGATGATCAGGTCATGCTCGACCGACTCGTTCTCCTTGTACGTCAGGTACTGTTGGTCCGTTCCGGTACCGGTGAGTGCGTAGTTGTAGACCTCAACGCCAGGCACCAGGGTCTCCAGCACGTCGCTGTAGCGCAGTTGGTTCGCTGCGCCGTCGCCGGCCGTATGCGAATCACCAAAGAGCAATGCGCGAAACGTTCCCGGATGGCGCTCGCGAACGAACTCCCGCTCCGACCGAAAGCCCGCCGCATTGGTGCGCACGAGATATCCGCCATTCAAACCTTGCACCCGCAGTTTGACGCTCGGCATGTACGTGTAGCCGATGCGCGGGTGATACCGCATGAGCGACTTAGAGATTGCCCGTGTCCTCGTGCCTGCCGTATCGCGCGGCCATGCGCTCCCGACGCTCGACGACAATCCTGTAGTGCGACTCCGGCCAGTCTTCGTAGTAGTCCGTACGCTGCAATGCGTCAGACCCCTTGAGCACGGCGTCGAGGCTGTTGGCGACGACCATGAAGTACGGTTGGTCGCCAGACCCGGGATACTTGCTGACGGTCGTCTTCGCAACGCCAGTGTTGAGAAACACATTGTCGGCGATCAGCTCGCGGTTGAGCGACTCGACAAAGTCACTGATTCCCCACGCCATTTGTACGCGCGGCGGGAACGCCATGACACGTGTCGTGAGCTTTGGTGAATCACGCATGTCCACCGCTCGTTCGCGAACAAACTGACGCACGTCGCCGCTCTGCCATACGGCCACGTCGACGGTCTCTTGCAATAGCGCTTTCTGCGCAAAGGGACAGGGTGGAAACTTGGCGCCGTAAAACTCATTCTTGACGGCAACGAATTCGCGCATCCACGTCCAGATGTCAGCTTCAATGACATCGCGGGCAACCGCTGGGTGAGTGTTCGTGTTGTGCGTCACGTTGTGCATCGTCGCTTAGAACATTGTGTAACAGAAGATGTCGACGGTCCCGTCATCCTTTACCGCCTCGTCGCGCAAGGCGTGTGCAATTTCTTTGAGCCGCGGGCCCGCCGCCGCAAGCGCCGACTCACCGTGTTTGGTCCAGTACGCGGTGAGGGCGTCAACGAGACCGTCAGCCGTACCGCCGCCTGGAAACTCGAAGTCTGCGTCAGTCATGGTGCGAATGCCCGACGTCTCGAAATAGCTGCCACGCGCTTCGTCTTTCCACGCCGGGAAATACGGCGATGCACCGGTGTCGCGACGCGCACTGGCCAGTGGTACCAGCACTGCATCGTGTAACGCACCGGATAACTGCGCGGACTTAGTCTGGCTCATATTCACTCTTCCACGTGTCGTCGTGGTGTTGTACAGGTTGTTCATGTTTCCACAGGAGCCGGTCTTCCAGCACGAGGAGATCCATCCCCGTTCGCATAAAACACCGATAGGCATCCTGCGGTGTGCAGACAATGGGCTCGCTCCGCACATTGAAGGACGTGTTGACGAGCACTGCGCATCCTGTCTTGTGCTGAAACGCGCGCAACACGCGCCGGAATTCTTCGTTCGCGCTCTCGCCCACCGTCTGCACACGCGCGCTGTAGTCGACGTGTGTGACGGCCGGGATGTCACTGCGCGGCTGATTGAGGATGCGCAACATGTCATCGTCATCGGTGACTGCATGTTGCATCGGCAACTGCCGATGGTGTTGCACGGGCGCCGTGAGCAGCATGTACGGACTCGCATCCGTCATCTCGAAATACTCCGACGCATGCTCTGCGAGCACCGCCGGTGCAAACGGCCGGAAACTCTCACGAAACTTGATCTTGAGATTCATCCGGCTCTGCATGTCCGGATTGCGCGGGTCGCCGATGATTGAACGCGCCCCAAGCGCGCGCGGTCCAAACTCCATGCGCCCGCTAAAGAACCCGACAATATTCCCGTCAGCCAGTGCGTCGGCAATCAGACGCGCGCGCTCATCGGCATCAGGCACGTGATGGTTCGGCGCTTCGTGCCGGTCGACAAAGTCTTCCACCTCATACGTGTAGAACGCTGGACCGAGATAGCTGCCCTTAAGCGAGTCACCGCCGTTACTTGCGACCCGCTGCGCGCCAAACAGTTCGTGTGACGCGAGCAGTGCTGCTCCGAGTGC
>JAYSVL010000614.1:0-3024 GCA_043718595.1 Gemmatimonadaceae bacterium | reverse complement strand
GCCGAGCGGCACTCGCGCGCTTCGATTTCACCTCGGGCGCGCTGGTGTTGACAGAAGCGGGGAGCAAGCGGCGCGCGTCACTCACCGCGGTTGTTGGTCGCGAAACGCTGCAGGCGATGGATCGTGGTGGGCTCGATGTGTTTGCGTCGAGTGACGCGATGTTGATCGCGCGGCTGCGGAGTGCGAATCACACACTCAAACGCGCGCTTACCGATCCGCAATTGTTTGACGGCATTGGCAACGCGTACTCTGACGAGATCTTGCACGCGGCGCGATTGTCACCACTCTTGCTGACACAACGGATGAGCGATGACGCCGCGCAGCAGCTTGTGGTGGCCATGCGATCAACGCTCACCGCGTGGACTGATCGGTTGCGCGCGGAGCTCGATGGTGCGTGGTCGACCAAGGTGACGGCGTTTCGGCCAGAGATGGCGGTGCACGGCAAGTATGGTGTGCCTTGTCCGGTGTGCGGGGCGCCGGTGCAGCGGATTCGGTACGCCGAGAATGAGACGAACTATTGTGCGCGCTGTCAGACGGGTGGACGGTTGTTGGCCGACCGGGCGATGTCGCGGTTGCTCAAGAGTGATTGGCCGCGTTCGCTCGACGAGCTGTAGCTCGGCCCGCACAGATCTACTTTTCAAACATCGCGGGTAAATCGCGGGCGCTGTGTATCACACGCAGGATGTCGATCGGTGAACGTTCCGCGTCATACACGACTAACAAACGGAACACTGGCCACCACCGCACGGCGCTGTCAGTGAGGTGTGGCTTGCGTGTGCCTATCGCCGGTGAGGCGGCTAATGTCTCGAAAGCCGCGATCAACTTGTCGTACACGTGCAGTGCACGATCCGCGCCGTCCCGCGACGCGATGAATTGAAGGATGTCAAGAATGTCCGCTTCCGCGCTCGCCGTGAGCGTGTACCTGCTCATGCTATTCGGCGCACCGGCAGCTTGCTGCGAATGCGCTCCATTGCCGCTGCTCCGTCGCTTGTGCGGCCAGCGTCACGGTCTGCAACACCCGCGTCAATCAGGGCTTGGACCCGACCACGAAGCTGATCAAGGAGACCTGCGGGCAACTGTGACGCTTCGTCCGGACTCAACACGTCATACAGAGCCCTTTCCAGCAGACGAGCGTGTTCCCTCTCTTCGAGAAGACGCAGCCCATCGCGCACCACTTCGCTCGCCGTTCGATACCGGCCGGACCCTACCTGCTCGCGCACAAAGCGCTCCTGTGCAGGTGGGACGGAGATATTCATCGTTTGTCGATCTGCCATAGGGCGAAATTACCCTTGCAGCAAGCGTGTGTCAATATTCGCCACAATCCGCTAGCTCGCCCGTGCGCGCGCCAAGCCCGAGATCCCCACCACGCGGTTCCGTCCATCACGCTTGGCCTCAAACAACCGGCGGTCGGCCTCGGCCAGCAACTCGACAATCGTTGTTCCGTCAAGCGGATAGCTGGCCACGCCAGCGCTCACCGTAATCGGCCGTGGCTCATTCGACCCAAACGCGAACACTTCGCGTGACACACTGTCCCGAAGGCGGTCAGCGCGAGCAAAGGCGTCTGGTGCCGCGGCATCGCGGAAAATGACGATGAACTCTTCTCCGCCGTAGCGCGCCACGATGTCCCGTCGCCGCACGGCAAGTTCAAGCGCGCGTGAGACCACACGCAACGCATGGTCGCCCACCGCGTGGCCGAATTCATCGTTGAACTGCTTGAAATGATCGATGTCGATCATCGCGATCGAGAGCGGGGTGTTGAGCCGCATGGCACGCGCCAGCTCACTGCGCACATGCTCATCAAAGAAGCGGCGGTTGAACACGCCAGTGAGCGGATCGGCGTGCGACAGCGCGCGCTGCGTCTGAATGCCGTGCACGATGTACACGTTGAGCGCCGTCGCGACACCAAGTAACACCAATCGAGAGATTTGGTCGGCCCACAAGAAGCGGCCGTACAGACTCGTCACCCCTGGCACGTTGAGCGGAAAGTATGCATGTACAAACAGGATCGTGCCAATGAACTGTGCCATCGCCAGTACACCGGCAATGAGCGCCACGCGCTTGTCATAACGCAAGCAGGTACCGGCCAGTGCAAAGAAATACATATCAAAGGTGATCTTGCTGTTCACCACCACGTGGGGATCCGTCGTGTAGGCGAACGCCACCTGCGCCACGGCGATCACGCTCACATCGAAGACGCTCGTGCACAGCGGAATCCACAGCTGACTCCCGTCACGTCGCACGTAGAGCCAGAGCACCAGCGATACGAGAAACGCCCCGAAGGTGAGGGCGAGTCCGACCAGATGCTGTGGCCGATCGGCAGGCGCCGCGCCAATCAGATTGATCACTGGCACGAGCAGCAGGGCGAGCATGACGGCCAGCCGAATGCGCGCAATCAGCAGTTCGCCGTCGCGACCAGCGTCCAGCAAGTACTGCTCTGGAGTCTGCCAGAAGCCGCGAGGTTCGCGTTGATGCGACGGAGCGTCAGGCGACACAAACGTCATGCGAAAACCGGACGCTCACCGGCGATACGAGTTGACGCGCACACGCGCGGCGGGCCATCCGTCCACGCATCGTCGCGTGCAGGGAGATATGCACGGTGTTTTGCCGAGCGCAAGCAGTCCCCATCTGGCCAGGGCGGCGTGCTAACGCAAAGTGATCAATTTGTGACGCGACAAAAACGTTCACTCGTGCCAGTAACGTGACAGATGCCGCCGGAACCGTCATCAAAACATGCCGCTCCAGAAACACGAAGCGGCGCCGAATATGTGCTCGGCGCCGCCCTGTACTCGTGAAAACTGACTACGGCTGCCGTTTGGCGACAAACCCCGCGTTGCCCATGCCAGCGATTTCGAGCTGTCCGGTCATGTTGTCTTTGTCGCTCAGCACGCCGGCCGCGCGAATGTCCATGACTTGTCCGCCCATGTCGATGTTGAAGGCGAATCGGATCGTGTCGCCCTTGACGGTGCCAGCGATCGCGCGACTGCCGATTTGATCGCCTTCGAGGGTGCCGCTCAATGCTTCCCC
>JAYSVL010000613.1:0-9117 GCA_043718595.1 Gemmatimonadaceae bacterium | reverse complement strand
CGCCTCAATCGACCCCACGTCCTTGCCGAGGCCCAACGCGTTCGCACCGAAAATGGTGGCGACGCGCAACGCGTCATGCGGACGCATGCCGTCGCCCATGCCGATGTTCCAGAGCTCCCAGTGGAACCCAATGCCCTGCTGTTGCCCGTGTGACCCAACGCCCGCACTGCCGCCAGCGTCAATGAGTTTCTTGATGTCGCCACCGATCAATTTCATGGCGTACTGCGAGTCGTGGAACCAGCCGGCCTGACCCATAGTCGTGACCGCACCGGGCGAGCCGCCGCGACGCAGGATCTTGCCTTCCAGATCGCTCCATGGGGTGAACAGCTGCAACTTGGCATCGTGCAGCAAATCCATCTTCTCGTACCAATAGTTCTCGGCCCATGGTGAACCGTACGCGACGATGATCGTGGGGGTGTAGCTGATCCCCGACTCGGCCAGCAAACGAATCACGTCAGACTGCAGCGGGAACGTGGGGATCGTGTGTTCGTGTCCCGAGTAGCCATCGATTGCTTCCGTCATGTTCATCTTCACATCCAACCCACCTTCGGTCGTCGGCATCAACTTCAGTTCGTTCGCCGCCTGAATGACCCACTGCCGAACTTCGCGATTGCCCGTCTGGTATTCCTTAATGGTTTTCGTGTCGTAGTAATCCGCGTAACGCTTGAGCACCGTGCGCGCGTTGTCGAGACTGCGGATATTCTCCGCCGCAAATACGCCAGGTCCGGTTGAGTAGATGCGTGGGGCGAGCACGGTGCCCGCCTTTTCCTGATCCTCGTACGACAGCACATCGGTCGATCCCGTTTGCGGATCGCGCGCCGTGGTGACGCCGTACGCGAGATTTGCCGCGTAACTCCACACCGGATCGCGATGTACGTTGGTTGCCACGCGCAAGTGTGCGTGTGTGTCAACGAATCCGGGGATGATGGTCTTGCCACTGACATCGATTGTCCGCGCGCCTGTCGGTGTCTTGAGCGAACCACTGGGTCCAACGGCGACAATGCGGTTGTTGGTGATGACGATGTCGCCTTTGGCGATGATCTCCATTCCTTTCATTGTGATCAGGCGTGCGCCCCGCAACACCACGCTGGCCTTCGGGATGTCACGCTCAGCCGTTAGCCGAATGCGCGTTTCCACGGGTTTGTATGCCGGCAGCGGCGCACGCGCTGCACCGCCACGACCACCGGCCGCGCCGCCAGCACCTGCGGAATCTGCGCCCGCGCCGCCGCCACGCGCCGGATTGGCCTTGCGCACGGAGTCATCGAACGCGTATCCGCGCGCGATATCGTATACCGCGTGCGCATTGCCGATGGACCAGTGAATCGACTTGCTGTCCGCACTCCATTGAGGAAATTGCGCGCCAATGTCGGTCAACTTCTTGGACGGAAAATCTTGTGTGGCGCCAGTGCCGCCGACGGTGATCGTTGGCTCGGGTCCACCAGGCCACGGAATATCGGGGATGTAGAACAAGTCCAGATTCACCTGCGCGAGCAGATGTTCACCGTCGGGCGAGAGTTGCACCCAACTGGCGCCACCACCGCCACCACCACCGCCGCCGCCAGGGGGCGCCGCACCCGTGACACGAATGATGGGCTTGATGTCAGTGCCGTCCCAGCGCATGGAGTACAACCCACGCGCGCCGGTGTAAGCAAAAATGCGCGACGTATCGCGCTGTGAGAAATGTGCTTGACCCGCGCCACTGGCAACGAACGTCGCCGCACCACCAGCCGCCGGAATCCACACCATCTCGCCACCGCCGCCACCGCGCCCCCCGCCACCGGTACGAAACGCGCGCGACGGCGCACGCGTCGCAACAATGCGCGTGCCGTTCAGGTTGTAGACGGGATTGGTCCACAGTCCTTCCTGCGGCGTGAGACGTTGCGGCTGTCCACTGCCATCGCTGCGCATGCGATTGAGATAACCGATGCTATCCACCCACGTGGTGTACGCAATCCACTGCCCATCAGGACTCCATGTGGGTTCAAACTCGCCAGCGGCCGCGGTCGTCAGCCGCTTTGGTGTGCCACTCGGATAGTCCATCACGTACACACGGTCCATCGCCACAAACGCGAGTCGCTTGCCATCGGGACTTGGCGTCGCATCGCGAATTTGTTTCACCACAAACGTCGTGGAATCGGGCATGCGGTAGTCGAACGCCACCTTCGGGCCGAGCGCCTGCACCACATCGGCGGTAAACCCGATTTCGGTTGCAGCTTTGGTGTCGATCGCAATCTTCCATAGTTTGCCGTTCCACGTGGTGATCAGCGATTTCGAATCAGGCGTAAATGCCATCCCCGGATACACGTCGAGTGTAGCCAGCGATTCCTGATCATCGCGCTGTACGGCGCCGGTTAACCATTCTTCTTCGTTCGTGGCAAGGTTGCGCAAGCGCAGACGTGTGTGATCGACGTAGCGCGTGCCATACACCAACCACTTGCCGTCCGGCGACAACGCCGGGCGGAACGCGGAACCCCAGCGACTCTCCTTGGTGGTCACCTGCCCCGTTTCGCGGTCGTACTGCATCAGCGCGTAATCGCCCAGTGGCGTGTTGTAGACCCATCCGCCACGTCGCTGCGCGTAGTACAGGTACCGCGGGTCGCGACCAAACGCGGGCCCCTCTTCACGCAGCACGTCGGGCGTTGCGCCAGCACCTGCGCCTCTGCCGCTTGCTGCCGCGTCGGGCCGAATCAGCTGAATGCCAGTGCCGCCATCTTGCGGGAACAACCACAGTTTTGTGCCGCGCGTCGCGACAATGAACTTCCCGTCAGGTGTCCATACCGGTGATTCGTACTTGTTCGTGTTGCCGGTCGTGAGTTGCACCGTGTCTTTCTTATCGACCGAGATCGTCCAGAGGTTGTATCCGCCGGAGCGATCGCTGACAAAAACGATTTTGCGGCCGTCTGGCGAGAATCGCGGTTGCGCATCGAAGCCCATGCCCCGCGTGAACGCCGTGGCTTTCCCGCCTGCGAGCGGCATCGTGTAGATGTCGCCGAGCAAATCGAAGGCGATGAGCGTACCGTCGCGATTGACGTCGACCGACATCCAGTTGCCAACCGTGGTCGTGAACGACAGCGTGCGCGTGGGACGAAGCGGGAGCAACTCTTGCATGGGGTCGCGTACTGCTGCGCCGCCGACACGTTGTGCAGTTACGGATGACAGGGGGGCCAGCGCGCAGAGACAGGCGAGGCGAAGGACGCGGGCCGAGGTGGTCGGCAACCATGTGCGTAGCGCGATCATGGACGTTCCAGGCGAAGTAGTATGGCGTGAATCGAACAGGCGGTTGCCGTGCGCATCGCGAGCGAACACGCACACGCACACGCGCGCGCCCGAGAAAGTGCGGCGCGGCGTACGTGCTGGCAATGGCGACAGATCAGCTACCACGTCTCGTGTGTGCGAGACATCCTTCCAACCACGTCTCGTCTGAGCGAGAGATCCTTCCACCCATTAGTGCTCCGATGAGATCTCCGTCAACGTTCGACCCGCCAGTGTTGCTCACCGCGCGGCTTCGGCTCCGTCCGTACGCGCTGCGGGACGCGTTGCCGCTGCAAACACTGGCCGGCGCGCGCGAGGTCGCTGACACGACGCTCAATATTCCGCATCCGTATCCGGACGGCGCGGCGGAAGAATGGATAGCCGGATGCGACGAACGGTGGCGCTCTGGTACCCGGGCAGCATTCGCCATCTGCGATCTACGCGACGACACACTCCTGGGTGGCATCGGTCTGGCCATCACGCCAGCACACGCCCACGCTGAACTCGGTTACTGGCTCGGCCTGCCGTACTGGGGACGCGGTTACGGCACCGAGGCGGCCCGCGAAGTGATCGCGTTTGGTTTTAGCGCGCTGCGACTGCATCGCATTGCGGCATCGCACCTCGTTCGCAATCCGGCGTCCGGGCGCATCATGCAAAAACTCGGCATGCAGCGCGAAGCACATCGCCGTCACGCCGTCAGGAAATGGGGCGTGTTTGAAGACGTGGAGGACTACGCCATCCTCGACAGCGACTGGGCGTTGCCGACGGGCGACGCATCAGGGGTGGACGTTGGCGCGTGACAACGCGCCGTTGATGGTGCGCCAGATTCCAGTGGCGTTCGCGTCGCGCGCCGGCTCTGGCAACAACGCCTGTGGAAAATTCTGAAAGCAGACGGGACGAGTAAAGCGCGTCATCGCGGCACTCCCGATCGATGTACTGCGCGAATCGGTGGTGGCCGGGAATGGGCCCCCGTGATGAATGGCGTGTCCGAACTCCACACCCGTGGGATAGCCGTTGCACACCACGCGGCCGGCCTTTTGCTGCAACACTTGCACGAGGTCCCACTGCGCTGACATGTCGTCCTGCGTGCCGTGCACACTCGCCGTCAGTTGTCCATCAAGCGCGTGCGCGACCTGCAACAACTCACTCATCGACGCGCAGCCAACCACGATCGATACCGGTCCGAAGACTTCATGCTGAAATGATTCTTCGGCAATAAACTGTTCGGCAGTAACGGCCAGCAATACCGGCTGCACGGTGAGTACGCGATCGTCGGGTGCCGGTTGCCCAAGCGACAATTGCTCAACGCCGCGTTTTCGCGCGAGGTGGATGGCGTCGCGAAAACTCGTCCGCATCGATGGGCGAAGCATTGAGCCCGACGCCGCAGCAGCAAACTGCGTCGACAGTCGCGCACAGAGCGCGTCATATCCGTCGCCACGTATCGCGACGACGAGTCCTGGGCTCGTACAGAATTGGCCGACATCAAGCAAGGCCGATTGTGCGATGCCATCAGCAATGGGTTCCGCACGTGTCGCCAATGCGGAGGGCAAGACAAATATCGGATTAACGCTCCCCATTTCGGCATAGACGGGGATTGGGTCGCCGCGTGCGCCGCCTTCGTCAAAGATGATGCGTCCAGCACGCTGGGATCCGGTGAACGCCACGGCGCGCGTGAGCGGATGCCGAACGAGATTCAGTCCGACTTCGTGCGATCGGCCCTGCACCAACGAGAACACCGCGGCCGGCACCGCCGAGCGTGATGCAGCCTTGGCGATCGCCATCGTGGCCATCTCCGAAGTCGCGGGGTGCGCCTCGTGCGCCTTGCACACTACCGCGCATCCAGCGGCGAGCGCCGACGCCGTGTCCGCACCAGCAACGGAGAACGCCAACGGAAAGTTGCTCGCCGAAAACACCACCACGGGGCCGAGCGGCATGAGCATTCGTCGCATGTCTGGCTTGGGCGTGGGCACGCGCGAGTGCTCGGCGGTGTCAATGCGCACGTCGAGCCACGTGCCGTCCTCCACATAGTCGGCGAACGCGCGCAGCTGCTGCACGGTGCGCGTGCGCTCGCGCGCGAGTCGATCGAGTGGCAGTGCGGTTTCCAGGTGCGCGACGGTGAGCAACGGCTCACCCAGTGCTACCAACTCGTCGGCGATGGCCCGCAAGAACGCGGCGCGCACTGCAAGCGGCGACGTGGAGTAGCGGAGGAAGGCAGCGTCCGCCGCTTCGAGCGCACGATCAATCCGGTCGAAGCCAGCCTCGCGAAAATGTGGACCAAAGTCTTCGCCACTGGTCGGACTGACCGCACGAAACGACGGACCCGTCCCCATCACCCACTCGCCTGCGATATAACAACGCCCAGTGATCTCCATGTCCACTCACACGAGAAGAGTCGTGTCCGCACCTTCGCCGATGAGGCTGTCAACGCCTGCACTACGATAGCGTTCGCGCGGCGAACTGCACACTTTTCTTGCTAGTGCGTGGCGCGACGGGCGCGCCTCCCCCTTCCCAGAGGCATGATGATGTCCACCGCACCCAGTTCGGCGATGCGATTCGCCACCTTCGCACTCGGCACTGCGATGCTCACCGCGACCGCGTCTGCGCAGCCCGCCGAGTTGAAGCCACTGATCGGGCGATGGGACATGACGGTGGTCTCGCCCGAGCGGAGCGCGCCCTCGTGGCTTGAGGTCACGCTGTCTGGCAATCGCACACTGGTGGGCCGTTTCGTCGCCGACGGCGGAAGCGCGCGTCCGATCTCACGCGTAGAATTCGCAGCGGGCAACGTTCGCTTTCAGCTGCCGCCGCAGTGGGATCGTGGGAACGACGACTTGAAGTTCGAGGGACGCTTGTCGGGGGATCAGCTCTCCGGGACGATGACCAGCGCGTCGGGCGAACGACTCACCTGGACGGCGCGGCGTGCACCCCTGATACGTCGCGCGTCACCTCCCGTGTGGGGTGTGCCAGTCACGCTGTTTGGTGGCAAAGACCTGAGCTTCTGGCGCACGACGCCGGGAAACAGTCAGTGGAGCGTCGTCAATGGCGTGCTCACCAACGCGAAGGCCGGCGCGAACCTCGTCACGACGACAACATTCAGCGACTTTAAGTTGCACGTCGAATTTCGCTATCCCAAAAGCGGCAACAGCGGCGTGTATCTACGCGGACGCTACGAAGTGCAGGTCGAGGACAGCGGTGGTCAGGAGCCGACGCTAGTCAGCCTGGGTGCCATCTACGGGTTTCTTGCCGCCAACGAGGATGTCGCGAAGAGCGCCGGTGAATGGCAAACGTACGACATCACGCTGATCGGTCGGCTTGTCACGGTCGTCTTGAACGGCACATCGATCATTACCAACCAACTCATTCCCGGCATTACGGGCGGCGCACTGGATAGCGACGAATCCGCTCCCGGCCCGATCTACCTACAGGGCGATCACTCGGCCGTCGAGTATCGGAACATCGTGATTACGCCGGCCAAGCAACGCGTCAGAGAGCGCGACGGTAGACCCACTGGTACTGAACACGATTGAGCTCGGCGCAAACATCAACAACGTAAGACTCGACCATGCCGTTCCGCGGTCCGATCGATCGCACCATGCTCTGTGCACTGCTCGCCTGCGCGGGGTCGCCCGCTGCTGCTCAACCGCGCACGATTCGGCTTGAATCCAAGGTTCTCGGTGAGATACGCACGTTGCACGTGAGCGTGCCACCCAACTATCGGTTAGCCAAACGGCGATATCAGGTCACCTACCTGCTCGATGGTCACGTCAAGCCATTTTTTGACCTCGCGGTCGCCAGCGCCGGTTACTCGCTCTCCGGCGACGCCCGTGACTATGCCATGCCGGCACAAATCATTGTTGGTGTCGAACAAAAAGATCGGGGCAACGATCTGGCACGTAGCGATGAGCGGTTCGCGCGCTTCCTTGTCGACGACGTCATTCCGTACATCGAACGCGAATACCGCACCCTGCCCTATCGCACGTTAATCGGCCACTCGCTTGCCGGACGATTCGCGCTGCTGACACTCTGTCGCGCACCAACAGCATTCGCCGCGATTGTCGCGATCAGCCCAAGCATCGCCGATAGCAGTGTGTACTCGCAGGTCACACGGTGCGCACGCGCACAGTTTGCACAGGCACCTGCCCTCGTGCGGCAGCTGGTGTTGTCCGCGGGCGACAAGGAAACCCGGCTCCGCCCAGCAACCATGCAACTCGCGGCGTTTCTGCGGGATTCGTCGCCGCGCAACTGGCGCGTGCACGTGGTGGACGGCGCGGGATTCGGACACACCGAGACGCCATTCGTCACAATTCCGGCCGGCATGCGCTTCGTGCACGATCGCGCCGTGTGGGAGATCCCCGCTGCATCGGCCGATAGTATGCTGAATCGCACGGGCGATCCCTCGATCGTTCTGACGGCGGCACTCACCACCATCAGCAACCGCGTTGGCTACACCGTGCCGCCGTCACTTAAGTGGCTGGAGGTGGTGGCCCGCACCAGGTTCGCGCGCGATGGCCCTGACGCCGCTGTACGTGCCGCACAGGCCGTTGTTGATGCGTATCCGGAGTCTCTGGTTGGGTACGGGTTGCTGGCCGATGCGCAGCTCAAGCAACTCGACCCCGCTGCGGCGCGCAAAACCATCGCCAGCGCACTCCAACTCCTGGATCGGCTCGACGTCTTTGATGAAGGCGCTCGCGAGCAACAACGCGACGCACTGCGCGCATCGCTCGCCGCGCTCGGCAAACCCTAACACGCACCGGCTCGTGCTTACGGCAGCACGAGATACTTCTGGTCGATGCCGTTGTAGCCCCACGACTTGAGCTGCCGCGCCCACGTGCCGAGGTTCGCCTTCGAGACTCGGGTCAGCACGGTCTGCTGGACCGATGCCACATCCTTTTTGAGATAGACGTGGTCGAACAACACTTTGACTGCGTCGTGTGCCCATGTGTGCGTCGGCTGGGCGAACAACACGGGGGCGATACCGGACTCGATGTACGGCAGTTCGGCTGGCAGCGCGTCCACGGCCACCACCTTCACCCGCTGGGCATCGAGCTGTGTGAGCAGGCGATTGTCGAACAACGCCCAGCCACCGATCATGGCAATGCCCTGCACGTCGGGGTGTGCTCGCATCACTCGCAGCACTTCATCCGCCGCCTCGATTGGCGTTTCGGCGTGATGAAACGCGTTGACGATGACGATGCCTTTGTGCTTCGCCGCAGCATCGCGCACGCCTTGCACGCGCGCCTGCAGATTCAGTGAGGTTTCGGCACCCGCAAGGATCGCCACTTTCCCTCTGCCGCCCATTTGCGTCGACAGCTCGTCCATCACCTGCGCGCCAATCGCCGCGTCGATCGGACCGATAAAAGCAAATCGCTGCGAATCTGGCACATCGCTTTCAAAGGTCATCACGGGCACACCCTGCAGCACGACCTCGTTGACCGCGCTCCGAATCTCCAACGCGTCCACGGGGGACAGGAGCATGGCGTCGACCTGATTCGCCATGCGGCGCAGGCTCGCGGCCTGATGCAACGACCCATCGGTTGGCGGGGTCAGCCACTGAATCATGACAGCGACGCCGCTGGATTTCGTGAGCTCGGCGGCGGCCAATTCCGCCCCCTGCAGTCCGGCGACGGATTCTGCGCTTGTCGCGCTTCGCCCGATCATGCCGATGACGAAGGTCTTGCCGGGCGGCAACTGGGCGGATGTACCACTTCCGTCATTCCCCGTGCATGCGGCCGCACCTGCGGCGAGCAGCGCCGTTACACAGCGCCGCAGTGTGTCCACCGAACCCATCACACATCCCTGAGTAAGTGCCTTCGACACATCGCTCTCGATATGCCGTCAATGTAGGCAACAGTCGGCGAGCGTCAACGC
>JAYSVL010000612.1:0-3039 GCA_043718595.1 Gemmatimonadaceae bacterium | reverse complement strand
TGGCGCCCAGCGCGCCACCATTGCACTCTCAAAAAACTCCGCGCCGCATCCGGCCACCGCACAAACCGCGGTGACATGGGTAATTCCGGACGCTTACATCTCGTGCGCGCGCTGCGAGTGCCGCTTTCGAACGAACTCGGCGTACACAAGCAGCAGATCAAGATGCCCCTCTAGGATGCCGATGAGGTCTTTGGGCAGCTGTCGCTGTTGCAGCCGGGCGGCGCGAGTTGCGAGGTCGTGATCAGGTCCGTCGGTGGTTGCGCGGAGGTGCGCCTCGAATTCGGCCGAAGAAAGGTCCTTTCGCTTTACAGCATCCAAGACAATCATCCCAGAGTCGTGCAGATACGCCGTCTCAAGCAAGAGCCACAAGTCGGTCGCGGTGAGACGACTCAGGCCGACAGCACCGAGCATCGCGGCTATGCGCTCAAGAATGGTTTCGGAGTGAGTGGCGTCGTGGAGGCTGTAATGTGGGAAGACCTGTCCAACCGTTGCCAGGGCCTGTCTGAGGAGCAGGCGATCGTACTCCCACTGAGCGAGCAGTAAACGAAGATTCTCGTTATTCGAGCATCGGTCTCTCAATTCTGTTTCGATCGCACTCGACATCGGATCTTCCCAGGATAAGGACGCCGATTATACGGCGTTTCGTCGCAGATGCTTCGAGATTCGCTACGCGGCCGCCGCCGCTGTGCTCAACTCAAATCGCAGGCTCTTCCCCCCGCATCGAACCCCGATAGCCTGCCTAACGCCCGCGTTCTGCTGCAGGGCGTTCCAATAAATTGCGACCAGTGAGCGCAGCGAACAGGGAGCTTCCTTGTTGCCCTGACTGCAGCAACGCACGGTTAGACCGCGGTGCGACTGATTAGGAGTCGCGCTACTATGGATCGTCTCGCGGTGAGGTGATGAACGACTTGAGCGTACGCCAGAACCACTTCAGATCTCGGCGAATGAGAATTAGGAGCAGGCCGTAGGAAAGGAACCACGCTAGCTGCCCGCCATACGTCCTGATCGCGTCGTTGTGCTCTGGCAGGAGAGTCACCAACGCAGTCGAGCAACCCATCGCATAGCCTATTCCTAGACCCAATGCCAACGTGCCGGACCGTTCGCCAGCTGTGACGAACATCGCGAGCATTCCGATCACGATTCCGACAGTCTCATAGATATGACTCCCGACACCCAGAAAGTTCATTGAGTAGCCGTTGAACTCGGGAACACGCACGAGAACTGCGTCCACAATAATCCCACATGCGAGGCCAACTGAGAACATGCCTCCTACCGTTCGCAAGAAGGCGGGCGTCGGTCGCCTACGGCTCTCATCGCCAATGGTCGTGGTCAGGTCGCGTTCGCCCAGGCCGGGACTTGTGGCCTCCACGCCGGCTACGTGCCCGGTAGCCGCTCGTGCGGAAACAACGCTGTGTATTGTTAGCAAGATCACCGAGAGCGACAGGACCGCCATCGGAGATATGTGGAGAAGTTCAGCAAGTTTGTTTCCAAGCACTCCTACGCAGAAAACGATCACCGTCTGAAGGGCAACGAATGTATTTCGATTGGTCTCGTTCATGTGCTGGACGCTGTGATGAGCAGTCGAGATTGGGAGGGAACGTCAATTCTGTGCCGCCACCGCGGCTACCGCTAGTTCTCAGCGCCACCTCCACGCATGCAGGGGTAGTCCCTTTGCTTCGGAGCGAAGCAGGGAGCGCACTGCACCGCGTCGCTGGGTACCTGTCCATTTTTTGCCCCCCACGCGCTTGCGTTGGGGACGCAGTGGCTCATTGCGTAAGCGAAGTAGGCTTTGGCGGTCTAACGCTTGCGCTCTGCTGCAAACGCCCGCACCGATGCAAGCGGGGCATTCGCATCCGAAGGATATCCTACCGCGAATGCCTCGCGGTCGCCACACCTAACTCCGGGCGTTTGTCAGCAGCAGCGCGTTGATATTCCCAACGAGGCCCGGCGGCGAGATACTCGTCGCATCACCCTCACGCGGGAGCGTCGCCGATGTTGTACTCCGGGATCGATCTCCACAAGCGGACGATAGCCATTCACACGATCGACGCGGACGGCGCGATGGTGCGCAAGGCCGACCTGCCCACCGATCGCGCGGCGATCACCGCGTACTTCAAGACGCTCGACGGGCCACACCAGGCGGTCTGCGAGTGCACGGGCATGTGGTCCTGGGTGCGCGATCTGCTCGTGCCGCAGGGCATTGACCTCCGGCTGGCGCATGCGAAGTATCTGAAAGCCATCAGCTACGCGAAGGTGAAAACGGATGCGGTCGACGCCGCAACCATGGCGCAGCTGTTGCGCGTGCAACTGATTCCGGAGGCGCACATGATCCGCGATACGCATCGGGAAGTCCGTGATGTCGTGCGTACGCGCTTGCTCCTCGTCACGCGGATCGTGCAGTGCCAGCGGAGCGTCAGTGCGCTGCTCGAGAAATACAATGTCGCCACGCCGGCGGAACTGTCGGAGTTGCCGCGACTGCAAGCCGACCTGCACCTGGCACAACGCGTGCTGCTGAAGACGCACGTGAAACGGCTTGAGCACGAACTGCGCGATCGTGTGTTGGCCACGCCCGAGGCGCAACGGCTCGTGTGGGTCCCGGGCATTGGCAAAATGGTCGCGTACACGCTGCTGTTGGAGATTGATGACATCGCGCGGTTTCCGACGGTCCGGCATTTTCATTCGTACTGTCGGCTGGTCCCGGGGTCGCATGACTCCGGCGGGAAGACGCGCCACAAACGGTCGCGCGATGGCAATCGCTATCTCAAGATCGCGTTTCACCACGCGGCGATTCGCGCCATTCAATACTTCCCGGAGGTCAAGCGGGAATTCCTGCGGTGGCAACGGCGCAAAGGCAAACCGATTGCCCGCGCGCTGATCGCGAAGGAACTCGCGACGATTGTCTACGCCATGCTCAGCAAACACGAACCCTTCAACAAACAATTTCATGGACACGCCGTAACCACCACGAAGCGCTGCACGTGGCCCCGCCTGGCAAACCCGCCTATCTAACTGATGCCCTCGAGGCTCTTCGCTTTGATT
>JAYSVL010000611.1:0-3041 GCA_043718595.1 Gemmatimonadaceae bacterium | reverse complement strand
GCGGCCGATGATTGAAGTCACGGTGGCTCGGCTGGGGATCGACAGCAGCACCAACTCGTATGTGGTCGTGCTTCGCGAAAAGAGCGGCACGCGGTTGCTCCCCATCTGGATTGGCCAGCCAGAGGCGGAATCGATTGTCAATGCCATGAATCACGCCACACCACCGCGGCCGAATGCGCATGACCTGTGCACGGCACTCATTCGTGGGCTGGCAGGCGTGCTGCATCGTGTGGCGATCACGCGTGTTGAAAAGAACACGTACTTTGCCGAATTGCAGCTTGAGGGGCCAATGGGGACGGTTCGCGTTGACGCGAGACCGTCGGACAGCATTGCCGTCGCGCTTCGTCTCGGCGCGCCGATCTATGCCCCGGCCGACCTGCTCAGCGATGTTGCAGAAAGCGTCGCAGAGACGGACACGTCGGGTCTGTTTGAAAGGCCAGTCAGTGAACACGAATTGTCGGCCGAACAACTCAAAGCATATCTCGAGCGGCTCCGTCCCGAGGATTTTGGCAAGTTCAACCCGTGAGCATACGGCGACGCGCGTGACGCGAACGGCACACGTCATCGTGAGCGCCATATTGCTCATTCAGACGCGGGCTGTCGCGCAGCCGCTGCGGCACTCCGACATGCGTTCCGTCGAGGGACGGGTACGACGACCCGTCATGTTCGATCGCGACTCGATCGACATGGGGCCGGCGACGAACACCTGGGTCACTATCCATCGCGTGGGTAAGGACAGTGCTGGCCCGGTCGATTCTGTGCGCAGCGACGCGCGCGGTCACTATCGATTGCGATGGCGAGCCGTTGGCAGTGCCGACGCGGTGTACTTCGCCTCCGTCACGTGGCATGGCATCGCGTACTTCACGCCACCACTCCGTGAACGCGATACCCGCGGCGACGCCGCAGAGATCACGGTGTTCGACACCACCTCCAAAACGTTTCCGCTGAGCGTGAAAGGTCGCCATCTCATTATCAGTGGCCCGGACGACGCCAACCTGCGCAGCGTGATCGAGGTATTCGAAATCGAGAATGACAGCCTCCGAACACTGGTGACGTCGGCAGCGACGACAGCGACACCAACGTGGAGTGTGCGCATCCCGAACGCCGCGCAGGACGTGCGTGTGTCGGCAGGGGAGATCGCCGAGGAAGCGTTTACGTTTGTCTCCGGTCGCGTCAACGTCTATGCGCCAATTGCACCTGGCGTCAAACAAGTGTCGTTTTCCTATCACCTGCCATCCTCGGCTTTCCCGATGACGGTGGCGAATGACCGAAGCGCGGTTGTACTCGAGGTATTGCTCGAAGAATTGCTCGGGTCGGTGCAGGGTGCCGGATCCGTTGCCGTTGACCCCGTGACGATGGAGAATCGCACGTTTCGGCGCTTTCTCGCTCAGGACGTCAAGGCGGGTGCATCGCTTGTTGTGCAACTGTCGAATGGCACGGTACTGCCGCGCAAAGGTATCCTCTCGGCGCTGTTACTCATCATCGGCAGCACGATGCTTGTGGTACTCGCGCGCGCGCTGCAGCCGTCGCACGTAACGACGCAATCAACGCGCCTCAACGAAGCAACGCGCAGCGAACGCCTTGCGCACGAGATTGCCATGCTCGATGCGGCGCATGAATCAGGCAATGTCCACGCGGATACGTCTCCGTTGGCGCATCGTGACTACGCGTCCGAGCGCGCCGCCCTCAAGGCCACGTTGCGCGACGCGCTTGCCGCCGAGTCAACACAGCGGTAGGTTCTGCGAGTCGACCGGTGACGGGCGACAGACAATTGATCACGAGCGAGAGACACGGAAGCCGGTAGATGCCGGCGCGGCCCCGCCACTGTAACGGGTAGTTGTTCGCCACATTCAGCATGCCACTGGTCACCGCGACCGGGAAGGCGAGTGTGGCACCCGAAGCCAGGAGACGACTCTCGTTCATTCACGCACGAAGACCCTCGAGGGAGGGCTCGCGCCACGTGGCTGAGCGCTGTGTTGAGCGTCTGCCACGCGTGCACGAGCGCCTTCTTTCATGGAGAGAGCGCTCGCTTGTTTTTTTCACACCGTCGTTCGTGTTGTGTTGCACTGGCCCCGTTGCTGCTGGCCAGCGCGTGCTTCGCCGCGCCTGATCGCGCGTCGTCGGTCGCGGGCTCTCGCACCACAGCGTCCGCTCGCGCGCTCGCGCCAGCAGACACCGATGACTTTGGCGCGCCGTTGCCAACAGACGCGACGTTCGCTGCGCGGGTGGTCTCACTCAATCCAACCGCAACTGAAATTATCTTTGCGCTGGGCGAGGAACGACGTCTCGTCGGGCGATCGAAGTGGGATGAGTATCCGTCGCGCGTAACTAGCGTCCCATCCGTCGGCGATGGCATTCGCCCCAATGTCGAAGCGGTGCTTGGTGTGCATCCAACGCTTGTTATTCTGTACGCAACGGCAGAGAACCGCCAAGCCGCGCGCACCTTTACCGACGCGGGTGTGCGAACCGTCGCGCTGCGTGTTGATCGCATTGCACAGTTTGTCAGTTTGACGCAACTACTCGGTAGAACGTTCGGCGTTTCGCAACGCGCCACGCAGGTCGTCGACTCCGTGATGGCGTCGTTAGAACGCGTACGGGCGATGTCGCGAGCTACCGATTCGCCCACCGTGGTGTGGCCGCTGTGGCAATCGCCGGTGATGGTGGTCGGTCGCGGCAGCTATCTGAACGAGCTCATCGAGATTGCTGGTGCACACAACGTCTTCGCGGATCTCGATGCGCCATCGCCGACCGTCTCGATCGAAGAGATTGCGCGGCGCGATCCCAAATTCGTCATTGCAAGCCCGGAGACCGCGAAACGCCTGTCATCAATGCCCGCGTGGCGCGCCGTTCGCGCCGTTCGCGAAGGTCGCATCATTCTCGACGATTCAACGCTGTCCGGACGACCATCCGTCGTCCTGGGGATGGCGGCGCATCATCTCGCGGTGTCGCTACGCGCGGCCCATGTCGGCAAGCAGCCGTGACGCCGACGGCCCGTTTGGCGTTTGTCGCTGGAGTGGTGTTGCTCGCGATCAGCATGCTGG
>JAYSVL010000062.1:0-7955 GCA_043718595.1 Gemmatimonadaceae bacterium | reverse complement strand
GTGCGACAACGATCGACTTTCGCGAAATGGCACCGCAGGCCGCCACACCCGAGATGTTCACCGATTCGGTCGGCGCGTATTCTGCGACGCGGCATCATCGCAGTCATCTTGCTGTTGGAGTGCCGGGCACCGTCGCGGGCTTCGCATTGGCCCACGAGAAGTACGGCAAGTTGCCGTGGAAACAATTGGTGGCACCGGCAGCCAGTCTCGCCGCCGACGGTTTTGCCGTACCCGCAGGGCTCGCGGGATCGCTGGCTGGTGTGTTGCCCCGCATGAAGACGTATCCCGCCAGCACAGCCGCCTACTCGAAAGGTGGTGTCGCGTATGCGGAGGGCGAAGTGTTGAGCCAACCCGACCTCGCGCGAACGCTCGTGCGCATCCGCGACAACGGACGTGACGGATTCTACCGCGGCGAAACAGCGCGACTGATAGCTGCCGAAATGCAACGCGGCGGTGGACTGATCACCGAGAGCGATCTGGCGCGCTACGAGGCGAAGGAGCGCGCGGCAGTGCACGGCACGTATCGCGGCTACGACGTGATCTCCATGGCACCGCCAAGTTCCGGCGGTGTGGCGATGGTCGAGATACTCAACATCCTCGAGGGTTTTGATCTCGCCGCTGCCGGTCACAACTCACCGCGCTACGTGCACCTCGTCGCCGAAGCCATGCGTCGCGCGTTTCTTGACCGCGCGAGATTCCTCGGCGATCCGGACTTCTCGCCGATGCCTGTCGACAAGCTGACCAGCAAAGCGTACGCCAAAACGTTGCGTGAAACGATTACTCTCGATCGCGCCACCGTATCTGCGCCCGCGCAGATCGCCGATGGGTACGAGAGCCCGGAGACCACACACTTCTCGGTCGTCGATGGCAGCGGGATGGCGGTGTCCGTGACCTACACGCTTGAGGCGGGCTACGGACTGGGCGCCGTTGTTGACGGCGCCGGTTTCCTGTTGAACAACGAAATGGGTGACTTCAATGGCAAGCCCGGACTCACCGACAGCACGGGCCTGATTGGTACGTTGCCCAACCTCGCGCAGCCCGGCAAGCGCATGTTGTCGAGCATGACGCCGAGCATCGTCGCGAAGGATGGCCGGCTCGTGGCGGTGGTTGGAAGTCCCGGCGGACGCACGATCATCAACACCGTGCTGCAGGTGGTGCTCAACATCATCGACTTTCAGATGAGCATACAGGATGCGGTGATTGCTCCGCGCTTTCACCACCAGTGGTTGCCCAACGTGTTGACCTACGAGCGCAATGGCTTGTCGCCACAAACGGTGGCCGCGTTACAATTGCTCGGCCATCAGGTTCGTGCGGGGGGACAACAGGGCACGGCACATTCCATCTTTGTCGACGCCACCACGGGGTTGCGAATTGGTGCCGCAGACCCTCGCGACAAAGACGCTGGCGCCGTTGGGTACTGACGTTCGGATGGACGCCGTGATGCGCGCCTTGCGCGTTGTACTCTGTCGCGCTGGCGCGCTCGTGATGGTTGCGGGCGCGTCGCTGGCCGCGCAAGTGAGCACATCGCCGCCGCCGCGCGTCGCCCTGCCTGCGCTGACGGATAGTGCGCGTGCCTTCGGGCGCTCGGTCGAAGCATTGTCGGAACCCGGTGGGTACTTCGACACTGATAACCTCATTTCCAATGAGCGCAGCTATCTGCACGTGGTCGGTGCACTCGAACGCGCGGGCGTGAAGGGGGGCGCGTACATCGGCGTCGGTCCCGATCAGAATTTCTCGTACATCGCGCGCATCCGCCCATCAATCGCGTTCATCATTGACATTCGTCGTGATAACATGCTGCAGCACTTGCTGTTCAAGGCGCTGTTTGCGCGCGCGCGCAATCGCGTGGAGTACGTGTCGCTGCTCCTCGGACGTTCTGCACCGCTGGCGTCGGACCAGTGGAACGCACAGTCGATTGACGCGTTGGTGGCGTTGATTGACTCCACACCAAGCACCACGCGGAGCGCCGCAGCAGCACGGGCGGCCGTGTTACGCGAGGTGAGAGCGAGTGGGGTCGCCCTGACCGACGACGACCTGGCAACCATTGACCGATTCCACAAAGCGTTCATCGACGCCGGTCTTGGTCTGCAGTTCACCAGTACCGGACGCGCACCTCAAGCGTACTATCCGACACTCCGACAGTTGCTTCTTGAACGAGACCTCGAGGGAAGACGCGCCAGCTATCTCGCCGCAGAAGCGGACTTTCAGTTCGTCAAGTCGCTGCAAGCGCGCCATTTGGTCATTCCTGTTGTCGGCAACCTGGCTGGCACGCATGCGCTCGCGTCCATTGGACGAATGGTTGCGCAACGCGGCGAGACCGTGTCGGCACTCTATGCATCGAATGCGGAGGACTACGTATTGCGTGACGGTGGCTTTCCAGCGTATGCAACGACGGTGTCGGCGCTGCCGCGCAACAGTCGCAGCATGATCATTCGCAGCTTTTTTGGTGGCGGCGGTTCCCATCCGGAATCCGTGCCTGGCTACTACAGCACGCAACTGCTGCAAACGATCGACTCCTTTGCCGACGACACTCGACGCACCAAGATTGTGTCGTATCGACAACTGGTCCAACTGCACTTCCTACCGCTGCGCCCTTAAGTTGCGCGTGACCAACGATGGACGTTTCTCGATGAACAAGGCTGCGTTTCGTGGGCGGCGAGGACCTTAATTCTGTAGCTTCGCGCAAGACGGGGTTCGCGGAAGCACGACGTGACATCCGCAGTGCGTTGCGAGGCTCGCGTCACGACTACACCAGCGGATCCATCGATCGGGCGATTTTCCTGCTCGCTGTGCCGATGGTGCTGGAAATGGTGATGGAGAGTCTCTTTGCTGTCACCGACGTTTTCTTCGTTGCGCGACTCGGCGCGGCAGCGGTTGCGACCGTCGGCCTGACCGAATCGATGATGATTGTGGTGTACACACTGGCGATGGGGCTGGCGATGTCCGCGTCCGCGATTGTGGCGCGGCGCATCGGCGAGAAAGATGCTGATGCTGCCGCACGTGCGGCGGTTCAGGCGCTCGTCATCGGCTCCACGATTGCTGCCAGTATCGGTGTGTGCGGCGCCGTCTTCGCACCAACACTGCTCGCCATCATGGGCGCGAGCCGCGATGTGATCGACACGGGCACGACGTTCGCACGTGTGATGCTCGGCGGTAGCGGGACCGCGTTCCTGCTCTTTGTGATCAACTCGTCGTTCCGCGGCGCTGGTGACGCAGCGATATCGATGCGCGTGTTGTGGCTCGCGAACGCCATCAACATCGTATTGGGGCCGTTACTCATTTTTGGCGTCGGTCCAATGCCGGAACTTGGTCTGACCGGCGCCGCAGTCGCAACCACGATCGGTCGTGGCGTTGGTGTGCTGACCGCGCTCGCGTTCCTTGTGCGCAGCACGGGACATTTGCGCGTGCAACGACGTCATCTGGTGCTGGAATGGCAGACGATTCGGCGCATGCTGGCGCTGTCCGTGAACGGCACGTTTCAGGTGCTCGTTGGCAGTCTCAGCTGGATCGCACTGGTGCGATTCATGGCCACGTTTGGCAGTGCCGCGATGGCCGGTTACACGATCGCTGTTCGCATGGTCATGTTCGCCATGCTTCCGGCGTGGGGACTTGGCAATGCCGCCGCAACCATGGTCGGCCAGGCACTCGGCGCCTCGAATCCCGAACGTGCGGAGCGCGCGGTATGGAGCGCGGCGCGTTACAACGTGATATTTCTTGGGCTGATGGGTCTGCTGTTCTTTGTCGCCGCACCGACGATTGTTCGCGCTTTCACCAACGATACCGCCGTTGCGACAGTCGCCGTTTTTGGGCTTCGCACCATGGCGGCCGGATTTCCGATGTTCGCCTTTGGCATGACGCTGACGCAGAGCTTTAATGGCGCTGGCGACACCGCGACGCCAACGCGCATTAACATCGGGGTCTTCTGGATGTTCGAAATTCCGTTGGCGTGGTTGCTCGCGACGCAAACGCCAATGGGCGCGGACGCGATCTTCGTGTCGGTACTGGCGGCGTACACGTTGCTCGCCGTCGTCAGCTCCATCATGTTCAAGCGCGGACGCTGGCGTACCCGCGTGGTGTAGCGCGGTGGTCGATCTCGATGCCGTTGAAACTCCTAAGAAACAGCGGAAAACTGACCTGTCATGATGACAGATTCGCCTGTTTCTCGGGCGATGCCTCGCGACTACAGCGCGTATATTCTGAGAACAGCTACTGAGAGGGGCACGCTGGGAGCTTTCAGGAAGGCAGCGTGGAGCTGCGAGCGTCAGTGAAGTGGCCAGTCAGGCAGGGCAATCGAGTCACCATGGAAAGCCCTGCGGCCGGGTTGCAGCAGCTCACCTGCGGCGCAGGCTTCCTTGGCGGCAGTACGCTACGGCGTGAAGCGCGACAGCCGAAACGGATGGAGATCGAATGCCGGACGGCGCCCCACCGCACGATCGGCGAGCACTTCCCCGATCGCACTGGCGAATTTGAAGCCGTGTCCGGAACATGGGCTGGCGATCGTCACGTTCTCATGCGCTGGGTGCGCATCGATGATGAAGTGTCCGTCCGGTGTATTCGTGTACATGCACGCTGCGGTCTGTCGGAGCACGCCGTTCGCGTCAGGCAAATAGCGGGCCATCAGGCCGCGAATCACGTCAACTTCTTCGGAGGTCACCTCACGACGGAGCGCATCGGGTTGTGTGTATTCGCCGTGGTGATGCAGGGCGAGCTTGACACCGTCCCCGGTGTCGGGGAAACCATACAACGACTGCCCAGCGGTGTACTCGCAGAGAAAGATGGGGAAACGCGCGGGCGCGAACTGTTCGCGATTTCGCAGCGGCGTGAACCAATACAATACATTGCGCTGCACTTGCACTGGCAATTGCAGCTCCGGCAGCGACTCGGCAATCCATGGGCCGAGTGTGAGCACCAGATGTTGCGCATGGTAGTCGCCGAGTGCGGTGCGAACGGTCACGCCGGAAGGAGTCGCGTGCCAGGATTGCAGCGGCTCGTTCATCCTGACGTCGGCGCCAGACGCGGCCGCGACACCGAGCGCGGCGCTGATCGCTCTCTCTGGCGCGAGAATACCAGCATTAGGCTCCCAGACGCCAATCATGTTGACGTCCGGCAAGAACGCGGGAAAGCGCGCGTGCAGTGCATCGCCGGAGACTACGTCGTGCTGGAGCGCGTGCGCTTGGGCACTGCGTCGCGCGCCGACCGTCAGCTCGCCGTCAGGTGATCCGATCATTAGACCACCAGTACGCGTGAATAGCTGCGCACCACTGAGTTGCTCAAGCGCGGTCCAGCACGCGTAGGCACGCTGCACCAAGGGCACATACAATGGATCTTCGAAATATGCCTCGCGAATGATACGCGTCTGTCCATGCGACGATCCAAACGCATGTGGCGAGTGGAATCGCTCGAGTCCGAGCACACGATGACCGCGCGACGCCAGCTGCTGCACCGTCATGCTGCCCATCGCGCCGAGTCCGGCGACGATCACGTCGTACGATTTTGAAGCAACGGACATCGCGTCGGCGACCGGTAAGTTTATGTGGGTGACGGACGAGCGAGAGTATACCGCGGATCGGGCGGCAGTGGGAGCCAGCGACCGCGACGCCGAAACCGCTTCAAACCCTTAACCGCGCGCATCCGTCCAAGCAGGAACAACACGACCCCCGCTCCCCTGACCCGGTTCGCGCATGCTCCTTCCCTTCGCTTCATCTCGGCGCGCCATCGCGCTGCTGACCACCGTGTGGGCGGTCGCGGCGTCCGCCCAAACAGACCGGCGCACGCTCAGCGGTTCGGCGGTGAGTGTCTACAACCTCGCTGGCCGCATGAGCGTCGAAGCGGGCTCGGGGACGGACATCGTCGTCGAAGTGACACGCCGTGGGCGCGACGCCGGCGACCTGCGCATTGAAACCGGCGATCTCGAAGGTCGGAATACGCTGCGCGTAGTCTATCCCGACGGTGACGTGGTGTATCCGTCGAGCACCAATCGTTCGAGTTCGTCGGAGATGCGTGTGTACCGCGACGGGTCGTGGGGACGATCACGCCGCGACGGGCGACGTGTTCGCGTTTCCACGCGCGGCCCTGGCAATGAGGTGTGGGCGGACGTGCGGATCCTCGTCCCAGCGGGGAAGTCGCTCGACGCGCACCTCGGCGTTGGCGAACTTTCAGCGACGGGCGTCAATGCTACACTTCGTCTCGAGACGTCGGCCGGGAAGCTCACGGCAAGCGGCATTCGCGGCGCCCTCGATGTCGATGCAGGCTCCGGTGGCGTTGATCTACGCGAAGTGGACGTGACGGTACTTGGCGTTGACGTTGGTTCCGGCGGTGTGAATATGACAGACATTGTCGCGACCACGTGTACGATCGACTCCGGGTCTGGCGGGGTAACAGCCACACGCGCCAACTGCCGCGAGCTCAAGGTCGATGTGGGCTCCGGCGGTATCCGCATGACGTCGGTGCGTGCGACAGACGTGCGTGTAGATGCCGGCAGTGGTGGTGTACAACTTTCGCTCGTGAACTCGCCGACCAGCGCCAACATTGAAGCAGGATCTGGCGGAGTCACGCTTACCGTTCCGGCGGAGCTCAGCGCGGAACTGGACATCGAGTCCGGAAGCGGCGGTATCGACACCGACTTTCCCCTGCGCACGAATCGCCTCGAGCGCAACCGTGTGCGCGGCACCGTTGGTCAGGGTGAAGGTCGCATTCGGATCGAGACGGGCTCGGGGCCGATTCGCCTGCGACGCAACTAACGACTCTCGGCGCGCAAGCAGGCGCAGGCGTGACTTGCGCGGGGAGGCCGCAGAGCGGATCATCAGGTTATGCGCTTCCTCTCGCATGCGATCACCCTGCTGTGCTTCAGCAGCCTCGGCGGCAGCTCGTCGCCGCTTCACGCCATGCAATCGGGCGACATCACTGGTGTGGTCGGCGACACGGCGCAGCTGCCCATCGCCGATGTGCAGGTGATGCTCCATGCACTCGCCATGCGCGTGGTGACGGACGCGCGTGGCCGTTTTCGTTTCCGCAATATCAAACCTGGCACGTATGATCTCAGCGTGCAGCGCATCGGCTACGAACCACTGACATTCGCGGTCGATGTACGTGATCGGGATTCGCTATCGCTGGACGTGCAACTCAACGCCGCGACCACGAACATAGCGCCGATGGTGGTTCGCGAAAACGCCATCTCTCGACATCTCATTGATGTTGGTTTTGAAGAACGCCGCCGCTCAACGAACGCACCGCCGTCGCAATTCATCACGCGCGCTGAGATCGCGAAGCGAAACCCGATTGATCTCACACAGCTCATCAGCCGGATGTCTGGACGGCTCAAGGAATGCGCTGCGCCGATCGTCTACGTTGATGGTTCATTGCGACCGGCACTGCCGCGCGACCCGCCAATGATCACCTCGTCGCCAAAAGAAGCGGCGCGCGTTGGTGATCCGCCACCACGGCCCAGAGTGACTGACGGAATTCCTCCCGATCTGGTCGACGGCATGGAGCTGTATATCGGCCCGGCACAAATCCCACTGCAATACAAAGCCGCGTGGCGCGGTGGCGACTGTCTAGTGCTCATTTGGACACGGTAGTGAGCACTGTCTAGTTTGTTGCATGGCTAACCCGTCTCCGTACCGCTCGCTGTCGCCCGCGCGCCGCGTGGCCCTCCTCACGCACGCGCTCACCACCCATCGTGATTCGCGTGCGTTGTACGTGCAGCGTTTAGTGGCACGCGGGGGTGGGTTCCGCGCCGCTTCACTCCAGACATGGAACGCGGAGCGTCTGGCCAAGGAAGTTGTTCGTCTCAACGCGGAAAATGCGCAAGACGAGCTCGAGTTGCTGCAGCTGCTCTATGTCGACCTTGAGCCGGCCATACAGATCACGTTCCTTGATGCAGCGGGGGTTGCGCATGCGCATGGCAAGATTGCCGATGATATTGAGCCGCCGTATGCCAACGCCGACGCTGTGGA